>JAFECZ010000140.1 GCA_018241905.1 Pseudomonadota bacterium | reverse complement strand
TGTCGCCGGTGGTCACCGCGCTGCCGCCCTGTTGCCACGCGCCGGGTCCGCAGCGCGAGCGGCTGCTGCGCTCGGCCGGCACGCCCATCTCCATCGCCGAGGTGCGCATCGTCGACGGCAACGACGACGAACTGCCGCACGGCCAGGTGGGCGAGATCGTCGCGCGCGGGCCGATGGTGATGCAGGGCTACTGGAACAGGCCGGCCGAGACCGAGGCGGCGCTGCGCGGCGGCTGGATGCACACCGGCGACGGCGGCTACATGGACGAGCACGGCTTTCTCTATGTGGTCGACCGCATGAAGGACATGATCGTGAGCGGCGGCGAGAACGTCTACTCGGCCGAAGTGGAGAACGCCATTGCGCAGATGCCGCAGGTGCTGATGTCCGCCGTGATCGGCGTGCCCGACGACAGGTGGGGCGAGCGCGTGCACGCCGTGATCGTGCTGCGTCCGGGCATGCAGGCATCGCCCGAGGAGGTGATGGCGCACTGCAAGGAGCAGATCGCCAGCTACAAGTGCCCGCGCAGCGTGGAGTTTCGCGATGCGCTGCCGCTGTCGGCGGCGGGCAAGCTGCAGAAGTTCCAGCTGCGCGAACCCTATTGGGCCGGCAGGGAACGACGCGTAGGTTGACTGGAGAAACTGAAAATGCCCATTGATTTCCGGCGCTCGTGGAGCGACGAAGACCTGGAGCTGTACCGCGACAACGTGGTGCGCTTCATCGAGACCGAAGTGCTGCCGCACGACGAGGAGGCGCGCAAGCGCGGCCACGTCGGCCACGAGGTGTGGCGCAAGGCCGGCGCGCTCGGCCTGTTGTGTTCGGACATTCCCGAGGCCTACGGCGGCGCCGGCGGCGACTTCCGCCACGAGGCCGTGTTCTACGAGGAGATGGCGCGCCGCGCGCTCAGCGGCATGGCCAGCTCGGTCCACACCATCGTGGCGCACTACGTCCTCAACCACGGCACCGAAGAGCAGAAGCAACGCTTGCTGCCGCGCATGGCGCGCGGCGAACTGGTGGGCGCCATTGCCATGACCGAGCCCGGCGCGGGCTCCGACCTGCAGGCGGTGCGAACGCGCGCCGAGCGGCAGGCCGACGGCAGCTACCGCATCCACGGCTCCAAGACCTTCATCACCAACGGCTTCCTGGCCGGCGTGGTGCTGGTGGTGTGCAAGACCGACCCGGCCCAGGGCGCCAAGGGCACCTCCATCCTGATCGTGGAGACGAAAGACTGCCCTGGCTACCGCGTGGGCCGGGTGCTGGACAAGATCGGCATGAAGGCGCAGGACACCTCCGAGCTCTTCTTCGACGACGTGCACGTGGGCGCCGATGCGCTGCTGGGCGGGCGCGAAGGGCAGGGCTTCTTCCAGCTGATGGGCGACCTGCCCTACGAGCGGTTGATCATCGGCGTGAGCGCGCTGGCCACCATGGAGGGCGCCTACCGGGCCACGCTCGACTACGTGCGCGAGCGCAAGGCCTTCGGCCAGGCGGTGGCCGATTTCCAGAACACCAAGTTCAAGCTGGCCGAGATCGCCACGCAGATCAAGGTCGGCCGCGCCTTCATCGACCGCTGCGTCGAAGACCTGGTGGCCGGCAGGCTGGACACGGCCACTGCTTCCATGGCCAAGCTGTGGGGCAGCGAGACGCAAGGCCGCGTGGTGGACGAATGCCTGCAGCTGTTCGGCGGCTACGGCTTCATGAGCGAATACATGGTGGCGCGCATGTACGCCGACGGGCGGGTGCAGCGCATCTTCGGCGGCACCAACGAGATCATGAAGGAAGTGATCTCGCGGGCCATGTAGGCATCCAGGGAGTGCTGTCCATGCCGCTCGACGGCCTGGTCAACATCACCGAACGGCGTCGGTCGCCACGTCTTGCGTCCTGGCTTCTCCCACGGCCGTTCCCTCCGGGAGGAGGTACGCAACGCCGAGCTCGTAGGTGGACAGGTTCTGGTGAACGGTGATCTTCGGCTGGAGCACGGCCTTGGGGAACATTCCGGCCAGGTTGGGCGGAATGTCGGGCCCGGCGTGCCGCACATCCCAGACCAGCACCGCGCCCGACTCCTTCAGCTTTTCGGGCGTGATCCAGGGGCTGCCCGAAAAGCCGCCGTGCACGAACAGGGTGGATGGGCGGTCGGCCGAATAGAAGGCCGCATTGCCCGCGATCCATGTGTCGCCGATCACGTATTTCAGGTGATGGCCCATCTCCTTCCTCCACCGATTCGTCACTTCGGCGGCGAATTGGCGGCCGGGAAAATGCGTCCTGGGTTCGTTGTCTGGAATCATCGGCCGCAACAGCAGCGTCAGTGCGAACACCGATGCGGGAATCAGCAGGACGACAACCCAGGCGCGGGCGAACGAACGCAGCCGCTGGCCCGTGAGCACGGGCCTGATCACGGTGGCGGCAAGAAGACCCGCGAAGCAGAACAGCGGCGCTGCCCACATGTTCCGTGGCGGTCGCTGCGTCACGATCGACAAGCCGATGGAAAACGCCATCGGCCCCAAGGCCAGCGTGGCCAGGTAGGCTCGATTGAAGCTGCGCATATCGGACTGCGGCGCAGGCTCTGCGCTTCTCCAGCGCCAGAGCATGGCGCTCAGGGCGAGCATCGGAACGAGCGCCGCAAGCTGCGAGCCGAGGAAGGACAGGAGTTCAAGCGCGTAACTCGCGCTGGCCTCTGCCGCAGGCGCACGCATGGCGACGTAGCTGATGGAGATGAAGCCGCTCTGGTACATCCAGAGCATGTGCGGCAGAAACACGAGAAATGCGGTCAGCAGCAAAAGCCAGGGGCCCGGCTGCGCAAGGCGCCGCCGGGCCTGCGGATGCAGCAGAACGAACAAGGCCATGGGAATGATGTAGGCGCCCATCGAATAGCGCGACGCGAGCCCCAGGCCGGCAAACAAACCGGCAAGGAACCAGTCGGCAAGCCGGTTGTCCGTGAGCGCCCGGTGAAGCAGCCAGCCGAACAGCGCCGCAAACGGCATCTGCAGGACGATGTCGTTGAATTCCGGCGTGGGGTAGTTGAAGTAGTACACGCCTTCCAGCAGCAACGCGCCGATCAGCGCCTCCAGATCGGTCGTCATGCGGCGCCCCAGCTGCCAGGTTGCCAGGAAGACGGTAGCCACGCAAAGCTGCGAGGCCAGGTAGCAGGCCCAGAGGCTCTGGCTGGGCCACGCGGTGATTGCTTCGGTGATCCAGGGCCACAGCGGCGGATCCTTCTGGTAGCCCATCTGCCATTCATGGCCCCAGGACAGGCCTTCGAGGATGTCGATCGAGCCGTTCTTCAGAAGCAGCGTCGGCAGCACCGTCCAGACGAGCACGTGGACGAGCGTGGCAACGGCAAAGACCTGGAGCGCGGAGAGCCGTCCGAATGACGCACTGAAATGCGTCGCGGGTGCCTGCCAGGCCGGCCGGCCGATCGCGGTAGGAGCTGGAAAGTTGTCCACGTTTGCCCAGGATCTCGAATCAGGATGGGCAGGCGCGCTGGGACGGACGCAGGGCGGTCGGGCAGCGCTTGCACATGGCGTGGCATGGCAAGGCGGACGACGCGAGAACCCCGCGAACGGCAACCATCGTGCGCCTGCACGAAGATCAGCCACGGGTTCTGGGCAGCTGTGGCCCGATTATCTCATTGGCAACTCGCGCGTCGAGGCGCTCCCGGACTGCGATGGCGGGATTTGTTGACAAGACCGCGCTGGACCTAGCGCAGGCGCGCGATGACCTCGTTCGCCACGTCGATGACCCGGCGGGATTCGCTGCGCGCCATGACCCGCAGGGCCGAAAAGGCTTCGTCGATGCTCCAGCGGTGGCGCTCGGCCAGCATGCCGACCGCCGCGCTGATCTCGCGGCTGTCCGCCAGCGCGCCCAGCAGCTTGTCTTCCCGGGCCCGCCCCACCTCTGCCGCATGCAGCGCCGTGTGCACGAGCGGAATGAGCTGGCCGCCCACGATCGGCTTGACCAGGTAGGCGTAGGGGTCGTGCCGGATCGCCCGCGCCACGAACTCGGGCCCGCCGTGCGCCGTCAGGAAGATGATCGGCGCCTGCAGCTTGAGCTGGCGCAGCAGGCCCGCGCACTCGATGCCGTCGGTGCCCGGAAGCCCCACATCCAGCAGCACCAGCGCCGGGGCGCGCTGGCCCGCCGACTTGACGGCGGCCTCGGCACTGGGCACGGCGACCACGTCGTGGCCCTCGGCCTTGAGCAGCGTGAGGAACGCGTGCCTGACGAGGGGGTCGTCTTCGACGATGAGGATGTCTGCCATGGTCAACTCGCTGCGCTCGGCTGCGCCGGCTGCAGGCGCAGGGTCATGATCATCTCGTGCGGGGTGCAGTGCTGCATCACCTCGGCGACACCCTCCGACAAGGTCGACAGCAGGCTCAGGCCGACGCCGAACCCGAAGCCGCTCGGCCAGTCCATGGTGGTGGGCGACGACAAGCGGTTGGCCACGGCAAGGTAGGGGCAACCCTGCGGGTCCATGCCCACCGTCACCTGGATCGGCGCGGGCGCACCGTGCTTGATCGCGTTGACCACCAGCTCCGTCGTCATCAGCGCCACAGGCACCGCATGGTCCGGCGGCAACACCACGCCACGTGTTTCGCCGTCTTCCGTGAACGCGAGCTGAACGCCCGGGAAGCCCGCGCAGACCAGCTCCAACTGCTTGCGCGCCAGCTCGTTGAGAGACACGCCGATGCTGCTGTCCCTGGCCTGCAATCCGTGGATGCCGATGAGCGCCAGCACATGGCCGTGCAGCGTATCCAGGCTGTCCAGCGTCGATTGGTCCCTGGCCACGCGGCGATGTGTTTCCAGCAGGCCCAGCAGGCCCTGCAGGTGGTTCTTGATGCGGTGGTGGAGTTCGCCCACCAGCGCCGTCTTCTGCGACCGCAGGGAGGCGATGCGCGCCTCCTTCTGCGTCACCTGCCGGTGCAGCTCGGCGCGCCATGCAAGGGCCATGAACAGCAGCGTCAGCGCTGCGGCGGCGCCGCATGCAATCAGCAGCACCCGCGCGTCGGACGCACGCTCGGCCACGTCATCGATGAGCTGCGCGATGCGCGAAGCCTGGAAAGCCTGCATCCGTCCCAGCTCGATGAGGAAGTCGTCCGACGCCTCCTGCAGCTCCTGCGCGAGGGCATCCGCGTCGTAGGGCTTGCCGCCGGCATCCAGTTCGAGCGCATGGGTACGCACGACCTGCAGGCGGGCGTGCGCGGCACGGACCCGATCAAGCAGCGCCCTCGATTCAGGCTTCCTGAGCCTGGCGTCGAGGGCGTCCAGCGCAGCCACCGCCCGCTGATTCGCCAGCCGAAAGCGCTCCACCTCCTTCTCGTCGAGCGAGGGGGATTTCACGAGGAGCACGTTGCGAATCGCCACGCCGGCATTCAGGTCCTCGTTCCTGGCCGTGTGCAGCAGCTGCAGGATGGGCACCCGCGAGCGCTCGATTCTCGCGATCTCGTGAATGATCGGCAGCAGGGTGATGGCCGTTGCGGCCAGCAGCGCGACGATGACCAGCAGGCCGGTCGCCCCCAGCAGGGCAGGTGCGCGGTCGCGGGCCCACCGCACAACCGGGTGGCGCTCAATGCTGGACATTCGAACGGGCCAAGCTCACGTCAAGGGCAAGGGGACATCGCATTTTTCTGCCATTGTCCTTCGCCTTCGGGCCCCCGCTGCCGGTGGGGCGCACGGCTGGGCGATGCCCCGGGAACATCGGGGAGCGCGCCGGCTGCATCGTCTCGATTTCCGGCTCGACCGGACGGGCCGCGCCGGACGACGAGGTGGATTTGATTAAGGCTCGATTAAGGCACCGCCCGCAAAGTTGGGGCTCGGCAGTTCCGCTCTTCTCCTCTCCCCCTCCATCCCCTAGGAACTGTCGTTGAACCCGCTCCGGCGGGTTTCTTTTTGTCCGGGAGAATATGAAACATATACAATCAATATACGTTTCATATAAAGAGGCCGCCCCATGGGTATCGTCAAGATCTCCGACCAGATGCATGAGAACCTGCGCGTGGCGGGCAACGCGCTGAGCCGCTCCATCAATGCGCAGGCCGAGCACTGGATGCGGGTGGGCATGCTCACCGAGATGCACCCCGAGCTGGACCACCGCGAGATTTGCCAGATGCTGGTGCGGGCCGAACTCGCCGGCGGCCTGGACATTGCCGCGGCCGTGGCCGATCCGCCCGACAAGCTGCGCGCGCTCCCGGGCGGGAAGCGCCAATGACCCGCAGCATCACCCTCAAGTCCGTCCAGGACATCGAGATGGCCCGCCGCGCCGGACAGCTGGCGGCCGAGGTGCTGGCCATGATCGAGCCGCACGTCGTGCCGGGCGCGAGCACCGAAACGCTCGACCGGATCTGCAACGAGCACATCGTGAAGGTGCAGCGCGCCACGCCGGCCAACGTGGGCTACCTGGGGTACCCGAAGACCATCCTCACGTCGGTGAACCACGAGGTCTGCCATGGCATTCCCGCGCCGGGCAAGATCCTGAAGGAGGGCGACATCGTCAACATCGACGTCGCCGTCATCCAGGACGGCTGGCACGGCGACACCAGCCGCATGTTCTACGTGGGGGCTCCCAGCGCCCTGGCGCGGCGCCTGGTGGAGACCACCTACGAAGCCATGCGGGCCGGCATCCGCGAGGTGCGGCCCGGGGCGACGCTGGGCGACATCGGCCATGCCATCCAGTCGGTGGCCCACCGCCAGAATTTCAGCGTGGTGCGCGAATACTGCGGCCACGGCATCGGCCGGGCCTACCACGAGGCGCCCGACGTGCTGCACTACGGCCGGCGCGGCGAAGGCCTGCGGCTGGAGGCCGGCATGGTCTTCACCATCGAGCCGATGCTCAACGCGGGCAAGCGCGACACCAGGCAGCTGGCCGACGGCTGGACGGTCGTCACGCGGGACAAGTCGCTGTCGGCCCAGTGGGAGCACATGGTGGCCGTCACGCCCGAGGGCTACGAGGTGCTCACCGCCTGGCCTGGCGGCACGGGCAGCTACGCGCCGATCTGACGGCCAGGGCCGGGCAGTCACTTTTCAGCCACGCCGACCAGGCACTCGCCCGGCACCACGAAGCCCTGCGCCGATTCGTAGCTGCGCATGGCGCCTTCGACTTCGTCCCACACCGATTCGCGTTCCTGCGCAGGAAGCTGGGCCATCATCGCGTTGAAGGCGCCGAAGGCTTCGCGCGCGAGCTGCACGTATTCCGCCGTGCTGGCCATGCGCCCGGGAATGGACACCGTGTGGATCTCGGGCGCGGCAAAGCCGGCCTGGCGGAACATGCCCTCGAGCACCCCGGGCGCGCCGAGGCTGAACGGCCCCGGCTGTCCCGGCAGCGGCGGCGGCAGCTGCGCGCGCCGGCGGATGATGGAAACCGGCACGGCGCCCCAGTCGTTGCGCTCGGGCGTCGAGAAGACGACGACGGCAGCCCGGCCGCCCGGCTTGAGCACACGGCGCCACTCGGCGAGCGCGGCGGCGGGATGCGGCATGTACATGAGGCCCAGCCGGCACACCACGGCGTCGAACGACTCGTCGGGCAGGTCCGGCTTCTCGCCGTCCATGGCGCGCGTCTGGATGATGTGGCCCAGTCCCTGCTCATCGGCCACCTGGCGCGCCAGTTCGATGATGCCTTCGGAGATGTCGGTGGCCAGCACATGGCCGCCGGGGCCCACCCGCGCAGCGGCGCTCACCGAAGGCTCGCCCGCGCCGGCGGCAATGTCGAGCACGCGGTGCCCGGGCCGGAGCCGGGCCTGATCGAGCATCAGCCGGGTGACCTCGCCGTACCAGCGGTCCAGCGCCGGGTTCCAGCGCCGCCAGGCCGCGCCGTCCTTGTTCCACTGCTCGCGCTGCGCGTTCTTGTACTTGGCGGGGTCGAAGGCGGGTTGCTGATCGGCCATGGGGGATGCTCCTGCGGGTTGGACCTCGGCCCCCATGCTGCCTTCAAAGCCTGGCCAGCGGTATCTGCAAATCGGCCAGTTTCTGCGGCTCGACGCTGGTGCCGCGTTCGATCAGGCGCCGGGCGAAGCGCAGGTCCCTGGCGGAGTTGGGGCCCAGCGCCGCCACCACCTTGCCCTCTTGCAGGAAGAACAGCACGAAGCTGCCGGATGCCGCATCGCCGCGCAGCACGCGAGCGTGGCCGGGGGCGGGCATGCCGAAGATCTGCAGGTTGATGTCGTACTGGTCCGACCAGAACCAGGGCAGGGGCTGGTGATTCACCGCCACGCCCAATGCCGAGCGCGCCGCGGCAATGCCTTGTTCCTGCGCGTTCTGCCAGGACTCCAGCCGCATCCTGCGGCCGGCCCACTGGCCATGCCACGAGGCCACGTCTCCGGCGGCGAGGATGTCGGGGTCGCTGCTGCGGCATTGCGCATCGACCCACACGCCGCCGTCGCACTGCAGGCCGGCCGTGCGAGCCAGCTCGTCGTTGGGCACCAGGCCCACGCCCACCAGCGCCGCCGAGCACTCGAGCCGCTGGCCGTTGCCCAGCATGGCGCCCAGGCCGCCTTGCGGCGACGAAGCAAACGACTCGATGCCGGTGCCCAGCAGCACCTGCACGCCGTGGTCGGTGTGCAGCTTCAGGAGGTAGTCGGAAATCTCGGGCGGCACGGTGCGCTCGCACAGGCGCGCCGCGGCTTCGATGACCGTGACCTCCATGCCCTGCTTGCGCGCGGTGGCCGCCACCTCCAGCCCGATCCAGCCGCCGCCCACCACCAGCAGGCGCTTGCCGGGCAGCAGCGCGGCGCCGAGCACCGCAGCATCGGCCAGGTTGCGCAGCGTGAATACGCCGGGCAGGTCGGCACCCGGAATATCGAGGCGACGCGCGCGACCCCCGGTGCAGAGAATGAGCTTGTCGTAGCCGATGGCGTCGCCCGTCTGCAGGCGCACCAGCCGCGCCGTGCGGTCGATGGCGCTGACGGCGGTGCCGGGGCGCCAGTCGATGTCCAGCTTGTCGAAGGCCTCGGGCTTCATCAGCGCGGTGCTGCCGGCCGGCGCCTGCCCGGCCAGCACCGCCTTCGACAGGGGAGGGCGCTCGTAGGGGCGATGCGGCTCGTCGCCGATCAGCACCACGCGGCCCGCAAAGCCTTCGTTGCGCAAGGTCTGCGCCGCCCATCCGCCGGCCTGGCCGGCACCGACGATGACGATGGTCTGGCCTTCGCCCATGGAAGTGCCTTCAGTCGAGCGAAAGGAACACGCGACCGCCCTCGATCTTCACCGGATAGGCGCGGATCGCCTCGGTTACGGGCGCGCAGGCGGGCTGGCCGTTGCGCACGTCGAACTTGCCCTGGTGCAGCGGGCACTCGATCTCGTGGCCTTCCAGGAAGCCCTCGCACAGCCGGGCGTGGCCGTGGGTGCAGATGTTGTCGGTGGCGAAGACTTCGCCTTCCACGCTGTACAGGGCGATGTCGCGCCCTTGCACATCGATGCCGACCACGTCGTCGGCGGGCACATCGTCGACGGCCGCGGCGTCGACCCAGGTCATCGTGCTCATGGCATGTTTCCTTGTTTCTTCTCAGTCGGGCTGGAGGCCCGCGCGTTCGATCACCGGCTTCCAGCGGCGCAGCTCTTCGTTCATGAACCTGGCCAGGCCCTCCGGCGTGCTGCCCACCGGGTCGAAGTACGCGGTTTGCAGGCGCTTTTGGGTGTCGGGGTCTTTCAGCACGGCCGCGATCTCGCGGCTCATGCGCTGCACCAGTTCATTGGGCGTGCCCTTGGGCGCCATGTAGGCGAACCAGGGCACGGCCTGGATGTCGGGCAGGCCCGATTCGCGCAGCGTGGGCAGTTCGGGCAGCAGTGCCCAGCGCTCGGCCGAAGTGACGGCCAGCGCCTTCAGGCGCCCGGCCTTGGCCTGCGGCATGACGGTGACCGGCGGCAGGCAGGCAAACTGCACGTCGCCCTGCACGATTGCGGTCACGGCCTGGCCCGACGATGCGTAAGGAATGTGCACCGCAAACGACTGCGTCCTGGCCTTGATCAGCTCCACACCCAGGTGCGAGATCGAACCGTTGCCCGTGGAGGCGAAGTTGAACTTGCCCGGGTTCTTGCGCATTGCATCGAGCCAGCCCTTGACCGAATCCACGCCCATGCCGGTGGAGACGGCGCAGACGTTGGGCGTGGTCGCGGCCAGCGACACCGGCACCAGGTCCTTGAACGGGTCGTACGGCAGGTTCTTGTAGAGGATGGTGTTGTAGACCAGCGGCGCATTCACCGACAGCAAGAAGGTGTAGCCGTCGGGCTGCGACTTCGAGACCTGGTCGGTGCCGCTGTTGCCGCCCGCGCCGGGCTTGTTCTCGACGATCAGCGGCTGGCCGATGCGTGCCGCCAGCTTGTCGTTGACGATGCGCGCCAGGATGTCGGGCGACGAGCCCGGGGCAAAGGGCACCACGATGCGCACCGGGCGCTGCGGCCAGTTGCTGCTGCTGTTGTCCTGCGCCTGCGCGGCCGCGGCCAGCGCCACGGCAGTGAACGCGGCAGCGAGAAAGCGTACGGTCTTCGTCGTCATGCCTTGGCCTCCACATCGACCATGCCCAGGTGGTCCTGCTGCTCGCGCGCGATGAAGCCGGCAATGAGCGCGCGATAGGCGGCCTCGACCACCTCCGGATACGCGCCTTCCTTCTCGGCCAGCGCCTTCACCTTGTCGATCACTTCCTGCTGGCGCTGCGGCGCCGAGACCTGGAAGGCATCGCGCTTGAAGCGTGCCGCATCCTTCACGTAGCGGCCGCGCTCGGCCAGCAGCGCCACGATCCGGCGGTCGAGCCGGTCGATGTTCTCGCGCACCTCGGCCAGGTTGGCACACAGCGGCACGTAGGCGGGGTCGGTGAAGCGGCGCAGGGGCGCGCCGTGGATGGCCGGTTCTTTTTCTTGCATTGAATCAGATGGGATAGATGATGGAGTTGGGGATCATTTCGCTGTCGTAGATCACCTGGCGAGAAGAGAACTTCAAGCCTTCGCTGGTGCGCACGACCACGTCGATGTAGCGGCCCACATTGAACACCGTCGAGAGTTCGGACAGCTTGGTGCGGAACACCGCGTAATTGGCTTCGCACTCGAAGCGTCCGCCCTCGGCCTTGAGCACCAGCGGCGCGCCGGTGACGTTGCGCTGGTAGTACGGGTCGTGAAAGAGCGTCTCGCGAATGCCGTAGACGCGGTCCTTGAGCATGCCCTTGCTCTCGAACGAGA
>JAFECZ010000013.1 GCA_018241905.1 Pseudomonadota bacterium | reverse complement strand
GTCTGAGCGGAGCTACGAAGTAGCGCAGCGAGTTCCACGGTGCAGGCCGGCTCCGCGAGCAGCGCAATGCAGTCGGCGCAACGCGCCGACCGCCCGAGTGAAGCGCCGGCGCCCAGAGGCACACAGGCCTTTGCCCGCCCACAACCTCGGCGCAAGCTACTCAAACGCTTCATCCCCATTGGGCTCGTAGTGCGGCACCCCATTCATCCGATGCCGTATCTGCGACAACTCCCAATACATCCTCTTGCGTGCCCGACTTTGATTGCCCAGCGGCCGATGCTCCGCAATCGTGTGCCAGGGGTTGTAAGACAGCCGCTTGGCAAACTCCATCTGCGCGGGTGAATCGAACTTCTGCCTGGGAATGCGCAAGGTCGCCACAGGCACCCGCGGCGACAGCTTCTCGGGCCACAGCACCCCCGCATTCTCGATGGGCATCAGGAACGAATCGGTCTGCATCTGCACCCGCACCTGCAGCTCCACATCCCCCTCGGACAATGTCTCCACCATCGCCTGGCGCAGATAGTCGTCCGGCGGGCGCATCGGCAGCCGCGGGATCGGCGTGCGGCGCCTGGACGTCGGCCACACCGAATACTGCATCGCCTGCCCCTCCCCCATCAGGTACGGCACGCAGCTGAAGTACGGCGCCTCGAACGGACTGCTCTGCGCCTTGATGAACAGCGACTGCATGATCAGGTCCAGCACATGCGACTCGCGGAAGTTCAGGAAGTAGAAGATCTGCGCGTTCTTCACGCTCCACTTCTGCAACTGCGAATTCGCCTTGGCATCCGGCGTGACAAAGGTCGGCGTCGACACCCCGAACATGTCCAGCGTGTGCTGCTCCTCGTCGATCAGCTTGGGGCCCGGCACGCCCATCAGCTTGATGCTGATGCTCATGAAACCCACGTCGTCGATGTCCGGCGTGATGTAGGGCCCCGGCCCCGAAAAGCGCACCCAGCACCTGAAGGCCTGCGGCCTTGCATAGATGCCGCGCTGCATGTGTTCGGGCAGCCCATCGTGCACGATGAACTCGCCGCGCACGATGCCTTGGGTCTTGGTGTTGCCGCCGCGCTCGTAGCCGCCGGGCTTCCACAGGTCGCGCATCTGCTGCGTGAAGCTGGCCACGATCGAATCGGTCCACGCTTCCTCGTTCTCGAGCAGCCGCTCCTCGGCGATCATCAGCCCTTCGTTCCTGCGCTGCTTGTTGATCAGGGACGTGACCCATTGGGCAATCCTGTCGCGCAGCAGCGCGTCGAAGGCCGGTCGAAGCCAGGGGTCGATGCGCCGCTCCAGTCCCAGCAGCATCAGGCCCGTGTCGCTGATGAAGTCCAGCAGCCCCGAGCCGGTGTTGGCGCGCGGAACCGGGCGGCTGGTGTTGGACCGGGTGTCGACGGTGATGCTCTGCGGGTCGTTTGTCATGTTGCTCACTGCTCCTTCGCAATGAAACGCAGGGCGCGTATGCCGGGCAGGAAGAAGTAGGCGCCGCCCATCACCTGCACGAATTGCGGCAGGCCCGACAAGCGGACGTCGCAACCGCCCTCGCTCGGTATGGAGAAACCGTCGGTTCGCACCCCGTCGGGGCCCGGCAGTCGGGTGCCCAGCAGCGGATCGCTTTCATCGTGCAGGCCGCCGAAGTGCGTTCCGGCAATCCAGGCGCCCTGCACAAACTCGAACTGGCGGGCAATGCTGGCGCCCAGGCAGATGAAATGCAGGCCGGTTCCGTGGTCGCCGCCCGTCTCTCCGGCCAGCGCCTGCTCCATGGTCAGCCCGTCGCCGTATTCGCGCCCGCGCCGAAGCAGCCGATGAAAGCGCGTGGACGACACACGATCCAGCGCAAGCGCCTGCGCGTCGAAGCCGAGCGTGCGAATCAGCTTCGAGACCGGCCCCCGCCCGCCTGCCGGCAGGTCTGCGTTGCGCGGGTTGCTGCGCCGGATGTGCGCGCCGATGGGGCAGCGCTCGCCGCGCGGATCTTCGTCGAAGGTGAAGCTGTTGATCGGATCGCGTTCGCCCTCGATGGAAGCGCCTGCGTCATCCACCAGCGGCAGGCCGTCCCGGCCGCGGCCGACCATGGCGCTGGCCAGTTGCTCGCGCCGCGCCGGATCGCCGCCCGCCGCCGCATCCACGAAGCGCCAGAAGCCGCCCACGTCCTGGCGCAACTGGCGCAGCACCAGATAGCTGCCGTTGCGCCCCAGGTCGGCCAGCTGCGGGCTTTCTTCCGCGCGCGGCAAGATGCCCGCCGGGTCGCGCTCGTGCTGCAGCAAGGGGCGGTCGGTGTATTCGCCGTACTCGTTCGGATAGCCCAGCAGGAATTCGCCCAGGCACGACAGGTTCGAATAGTCCAGCACCTGCCTGTCGCGCGCCGGCCGCTGGCGCTGCCAGTCCAGGCCGGGCTGTGAGATGCCGTCGACAAAGCCGAAGGGCTCCACCCCGTCCATGTCGGATGTATCGAGGCAGGCCGCCAGGGTGAAGCCCGGCGCGCACTGGTCCAGCACCTGGCGCTGCAATGCGTCGAGTTCGCCGGGCACGGCATAGAGCATCAGCAGCACGTGCGGCACGGCGTCGGGCCGCCCGCCCCACTGCCAATGGCGCGGCGCGTTGGCCCCCAGGTCGCCAAGGCGGCGCGAGCGGCTGTCGTCGCTGCTCATGCCGGCGATGAACTCGCGCGAGAAGCCCTGCACCGCGTCTTCGCGCATGCCCAGCGCGCGCAGGCCCGGGCAGCTGATGGCCACCTGCAGCACCGTGCGCGGCGGTGGCGACAGCTCGCGGGCGCTGCCGACCGGACAGGTGGCCAGCCAGGCGCGCGCACTGGCTGCGTTTCGAACCCGCATCAGCAGAAAGCTGGCCTGCGTCAGCTTGCGATAACCGAAGCGCAGCAGGCCCTGGATGTCGTCTTCCTCGACGGCGCGCCGCGATGATGAGGCTTGGGCGCTCACAGCAGCCTCAGCCAGGCCAGCGCCTGCCGCTCGCTCATTTCGCCCGCTTCCACGCCTTCGCGGATGCGGCGGTTGCGCTCCAGGTCGCCGAGGGTCAAGCCTGGGTAGGCCTTGTACCAGACCTGCGTGGGCAACTGGTGCCGGCGCTGGTAGTACTTGAAATGCATTTCGTGGCGCGCGCCGCCCGATATGAGCCAGCGCGTGCGCGGCCAGCCGAAGCCGTTGGAAAACACCACGTTCAGGCCCCATGCCGCCTTGTTGATGAAGTCGTCCATGTAGCTTTCGTGGCTGCCGTCGTAGTTGCTGCAGAACAGTACGCGCCGGCGCTCGTCCATGAACACCCAGCGAGCGAAATGGATGGTCTGGATGCGCGCCAGGTGCCCCCTGCCGAACACGTGCCGGCACGCATAGTCGATGGCCAGCAGCACCAGCGGTACCAGCGCGCGCCGGAACCAGCCGGGCTTGACGGCGCCCAGCGCCGTGAAGCTGTTGGATACGTCGTGGTCCTCCAGCCGCTGCATGGCCAGCACCTCGGCGGCGCCGGGACGCGGAAAGTACTCCGGGTCGCTCTCTTCCTGGCTTCGCAGCAGCACGACGGCCGGGGGCAGCAGCACGATCCACAACGGCAGCAGGAGCAGCCCCACCAGCGGCACGCCGACCAGGTGAAGCGCATTGCGCAGTTGCCACTCCAAAGGCGTGGGCGCCGCAGGCGTCAGCGCAAGGCGGCCGGCCGCGCGCTCGGCATTCACATGGGCCAGCAACTGGCGCCTGACCGCCCGCGCATCCACCGCCGGATCGCGCGGGGCGCTGGCCGAAAGAAGCTTCTGCAGCGCGCTTTCTTCCAGCACCTGGCGCACGGTGCGGCCGATGCGGTTGACGTAGTTCGCGCCCACCGGCAGGTCGTGGGCCAGGAGCCAGGCCAGCAGGCGCGCGTGGGAGCTGCCGTCGAATTCCTTGCAGTGCGAAAAGATCCGGCGCAGGCCCGAGCCGGCGCGCTCGACAAGCTCCTCGAACAGCGCCTGCACCGGCCCGTCGCACTCGCCGACAAAGGCCAGGTACAGCGGGGGCAGCTTGGGCCGCGGCAGGCCGAAGACTTCCAGGTCGCCCAGCGTCGAATCGTCCAGCAGCGCAAAGCGCGCGAAGTGCAGCTGCTCGAAGAACGAGAAAGGCACCAGCGCGTTTTCCGGATTGGCCATGCCGGGCCTGTCGTTCATGGTGTCCAGCAGCAGGCGCAGCGACGCCTCGCGGCCCGGGGCCACCACCGCGACAACGGTGAAGGGCGATTGGGGGGTCACCGCAAACGCCGGCGCGAGGCCGTGCTGTTCAGAACTCCAGGCAGAAGTCGATCAGCCGGTCTTTGCCCCAGTACACCTTGCCGAGGTAGAAGTTGGGGCCGATGAGCCGGATCTCGTCGCGGATGTACTTGGCCACCAGCGAGGTGTCGGAGTAGTCGAGCACGATGCACTCCTTGCCGTCGAGCCAGCTCTCGCCCTTGTAGACGCTGGCCACGATGGCCTGGAAGCCGAAGAACAGCACCTTGTTCTTGAGCAGGCCCTTGGCTGCGTCGAACACTTTTCCCTGCCAGCCGAACACGTTGATGATCTGCGCGATGTGCTCCGAATACACGGTGCCGGGCGCCACGATGGCGGTGCCCTTGGCTTCCCCGTTCGGAATGTCGCCGGCCGGGCTGGCCTCGAACAGGTCGTCGAGCTGCTCCTGCGTCATTGCCATCAGCTGCTGCACGTCGTAGGCCATGGAGTTCTCCTCTTGTTCCATTGCTTGCTCACCGGCAAGGCGGCGCAAGAAAAAGTGTCGATCAGCCCCCCGCGAGCGTCAATTTGCCTAAAGGCAAGTGGCATGCGCGCACGGCATTGGCCTAAAGGCCACCCGGCCGGGTGTCGCTCACCGAGGTCGGCGTGCCGTGCGCGGCGGCCAGCACCATGTCGGCGGCCTTCTCGGCCAGCATGAAGATGGCCGCCGCCACGAAGAAGCCGGGTATGCGTGGAAAGGCGGAGGCATCCACCACGCGCAGGCGCGATACGCCGTGCACCAGCAGCGTGCTGTCGAGCACCCCGCCCTGCCCCTTGGGGCCGATGGGGCAGGTGCAGCTGGCGTGGTGCCCCCAGGCGGTGTCGCGCACGAACTGCGCAAGCGCCTCGTCGCTCTGGACATGCGGGCCGGGCTGCAGCTCCTGCGCGATCCAGCCGCTTTCGATCAAGGGCGCCGTGAGCGCACGCAGCGAGCGAATGGCCTCGACCATGGCGCGCATGTCCTCCTGGGCGCCAGGGGTGCCCTCTTCGAACTGCGCGAAGTCGATGAGCGGCGGATCGAGCGGGTCGGCCGAGCGCAGCCGCACGGTGCCCGCGCGATTGCGGGTGCGGCCCTTGAGCACGGCCCAGCTGAGGTGGTCGTCATATCCGCTGATGAGCCTGGAAAAGCCGGGAAAGTAGCCTTCGAAGCGTGCCAGCAACGCCATGCAGAACAGGTCCGGCTCGGGCGTGGCCGCGGCACCCGAGCGGCTCACCACCCCCACGGCCGCGCCGTTGGAGCCGTACATGCCGCCGCCGGTTGCGTGCCATTGCTGCCAGAGGGGGTCGCCGCGCTCCCAGCGCGCGCCCGCGAGCACTTCCCAGGGCCGGCTCATGCGGTGGGTCAGCGCCACCTCGTAGCGGTCCTGCAGGTTGCGGCCCACGCCCGGCAGGTCGACCTGGACCCCGATGCCATGCGCGCGCAGCTCGCGCGCCGGGCCGACACCCGAGAGCATCAGCAGTTGCGGCGTGTTGAAGGCGCCGCCGCACAGGATCACCTCGCGCTGCGCATGCACTTCATGGCGCGACCCTGCCTGCCCGCTGGGCGACGCATGGGCGCGGTACAGCCGCGCGCCCTTGAGATATTCCACCCCGCTCGCGCCGCCCTGCGCATCGAACAGCACGCGGGTTGCCAGTGCGTCCAGCTCAATGTGCAGGTTCTGCGGAAAGCGCCTTGCCACGTCCAGCAGCCGCTCGCGCACGGCGCTGCGCCGGTGGCCCTCGGTGGACAGCGGCGTATAGCAGATGCCCTCGAAACTGCCGCCGCCCCGGCGCCGCGAGTTGGGGTCGCCCAGGCCGTTGCGCAGCCAACGCCAGGCGCTGAGCAGCGGCGTGGGCAGCCTGCGGGTGAAGCCGCCCACGGTGCCCAGCACCAGGCGCATCAGCCCGTCGTCGCGCACGACCGACAGGGGCATGGACTTTTCCGTGCGCAGCCAGCCGTTCCAGCCGTGTCCGGTGGGGTCCAGCCCCAGGTGATGCAGCGCCCGCCAAACCGGCCGATGCCCGCAGTTCTCGATGCGCTGCAGGTAGCGCCGCATGTGCTCGGCCCGCCAGGACACGTCGCCCGTCATGCGCGCGATCTCGTTCCAGTCGGCATCGTGCGGCGGCATGAAGATCATCGCGTTGTGTACCGTGCAGCCGCCCAGCGCCGCGGCTCGGGGGTACAGCACGCCCTGCCCCGGGCGGTATTTCGGGTCGCGCGCCTGCTGCGCCTCGCTGCTGTAGCGGCGCGCGTAGAAGTCCCAGGCCAGCGCCGGGTTCTCGCAAGCGAAGGCATGAAAGGCCGGCACCTCGCAGTCGTCGGGCATGCGCTGCGCCGCCTGCGGGTCGCCGCCCGCTTCGATGAGGAACACGCGCATGCCCTCCTCTGCCAGCCGCGCGGCCAGCACGCCGCCGCCGGCGCCCGAGCCCACGATCACGTAGTCCCAGTCGAGCGCCGTTTCGACGACTGCCATGAGATGCGGGTGCCCTTTTCTAGAAGGTCTTGAGGAACGAGATCAGTGCGTGCTTGTCGGCGTCGCTCAGCTCCGGCTCCTTGCCAAAGGACTTTTCGTCCGCGGACAGCCCGTCCTGCCGGTTGAACTCCGCCGTGCCGAAATAGTGGCCCCGGTTGACCACGAGGTCGGGGCATTTGCTGAGGGCGAGCATGGGCTCGCGCAGGTCGGTGAAGTGCTGGCGCAGCTGGGCATCGGTCGCGTCCTTGGGCGCGCTCAGCAGGTTGGCCTTGAGCCGCAGCGCCAGGGCGCCCAGGCGTGCCGCGTGCTCCGCCTTCTCGGGCAGGCCGCCCTCCTCGGCACGCAGCTTGAGGTTGGACAGGATGCCGATGGGCACGCCCTTGGGGATGGGCCCGAGCACCACGTCGCCGTCCTCGGTGAACAGCTGCGGAAGCCAGCGGTGCAGCCGGCCCTGAAGCGGCTGCAGCGCATCGGGCACGAAGCCCACCGGAATGAGCACTTCGCTGCGCTCGGTGGTGCGGTCGATGATGCCGTTCACCTGCGCGCCCAGCTCGGGGTCGCGCTCGCGCTTCTCGGGCCAGAGCATCTGCTCGATGGATGCATCGAAGACCTTCATGCGCGCATCGACCGAAGGGCTGATGTCGAAGGGCCCCACCGTGTTGTTGAGCAGGAAGGGCGCGGTGGACCACAGGCTGATGAGCGAAGGCACCCGCGTGTAGCCGCGCCCGCCCGCCGGCATGGCGTAGGCGAAGGACTGTCCGGTGAACGGGTCGGACAGCGTCACCGTGCCTACCGAGGGAAGCGACTTGTAGGTGCTGGACGAGAAGTTGTCCCAGATATTGCCGCCCAGCGCATTGGTCGCCAGCGGACTGCAGATGTTGGTGCGCAAGAGCGTGACCGGGATGCGCACGTCGGTCGACAGGTAGTTGTTCTGCAGGAAGTCCGGCGCAGCGACGATGGTGCGCATCTGGTGCTTGTAGTCGTCGGTCTGCGTCCAGGCCCAGTACTTCTTGAAGCAGTCCAGGTAGCCCGGTCCCGAACAGGTCGGCGCGGTGACTTCGGCCGGCGGCTTGGGCGCCTTGCTCGAATGGCAGCGCGCACAGGTATCGGCAAACACCTGCTTGCCCTTGTCCAGCGTGGCCGCGTCCGCCTGCAGGTAGCGCGTGCCGCCCGGTGCATCCCTCAGGTGATCGGGCCGCGCCGCCTTCAAGAAGAACAGCGCCGTGGCCGGCGTGCCCGCCTCGGTGGCCTGCCAGTAGCTGGAGTTCTTCTGCGCGTCGGCAATCTTGATCGGGGTGATGGTCTTGCCGCCCACCACCGCGTTGAAGTGCAGCAGCCACTCCTCGCTGAACAGGCCGATGTTGAGGTACACCCGGTTGAGCGCGCCCAGCAGGCCCACCGAGTCGGCCCCGTCCTTGAGCACGTGGGGCGTGCGAACGGTCTGGTCCTTGGGGTCGTAGAAGTCCAGCAGCGGTCCGCTGTTGGTGAAGTCCTGGAACTGCTTGTTGTCGCGCTCGCCGCCGCTGAGCTTTTCATGGCCCACGCGCTTGGCCATCTCCATGCGCTGCGGAAACTCGTACACCGCATTCATGGTGCGCGGGTTGTTGATCGAGTCGGTGGACACCAGCGAGGTGTCCATGGAGCCGGGCCTGAAGGTATGGGCCAGCTGGTACATGAAGTTGCGCCGGCCTTCGGGCTTGTTCGCGTTGAAGATGAACAGCCGGTCCACCCACATGTACTGCGCGCCCACCGAGGAGCTGAGGTTCTCGAACTTGGGGTTCTCCGGGTCGGCCGGCGGCTTGACGGGGCTGGGGCCGAGGTGGCAGAAGCCGCAGCTCATGCCCACGCGGTAGGGCCGCACCAGGTCCTTGCGGTTGTAGTAGGTCGGGTCGGTGTAGTAGCGCTCGGCGTCCCATTCCTTGGCGGCTTTCTCGTCGAAGTCGGGGTTGGGAAACAGGCGCAGGCCGGCAATGCCGGTGCCCCAGCCGTAGTAGGACCCCACGGGCTGGGAGGTGCCGTCGCCCAGCGGCTTGCCGCGTGCGCCGATCTTCACGCCGGGGTACTTCTGCTCGTTCTCGAAGGGGTCGGCCGGGCAGTCCTTGCTGCGCACGTCCAGCCACAGGCCGCGCCGGTCCTTGGAGGGGCCGGCGGCCTTCTCGAAGCACGGCTCGTTGACCAGGCCGAAGTAGTTCCAGCGGTTGCTGCGCGAGTAGCCCAGGCTCGGGTGCGAACTCACGATCTTGAGCAGGTCGAAGGCACCGAAGGTGTAGTCGGTCATCTTCGTCCAGAAGCGGTCGTTGCCGCCGCTCCAGACCAGCCACATGTTGCGCCCGCGCACTTCGTCGGGCGTGAGGGCGATGCCGCCGTCCATGTCCTTGAAGTAGTCCTCGTCGGCCTGCGGGAACGAGGCCCCCGTGCGCCCCGCCAGGCGTGCTTCGTCGAGCACCTGCCCTGGCTGGGGCGCCTCCTTGCCGGAGCAGCCTGCAAGGACGGCGCCGAGCAACAGCACCATCGAAGAGGCCAACGGCGCCAAACGAGAGGGCGCGCTCGTGCGACAGGTCATTGCCACTCCTCTCCTCCGCCGCCCAGTCGGCGGCATCCAGAAATGCCGGCGAAGTTTGGGCGCGCGCCTGGGGCTTGGCTATTGGCCATGCGCGGTAACGCAAAGGTCGTAACACCTCGGGCGGCCCAGGCGAACATGATCGGTGTATAAACACCTATACACATAAACACCTAACCATGGGCATTTCGTCATGACTACCGTCCGCTGGAACATCGCCGTGTCGCCAGACGTGGATCAATCCGTGCGCATGTTCATTGCCGCGCAGGGCGGTGGGCGCAAGGGCGACCTGTCGCGCTTCATCGAAGAGGCGGTGCGTGCCTACCTGCTGGAGCAGGCAGTCGACCAGGCCAAGACTGCGGCGGCCGACAAGAGCCAGGCAGAACTCGACGAACTGATCGACGAAGCGGTGCAGTGGGCTCGTGAACACTGATGCGCGTCATCCTCGACACCAACGTGCTGCTGGGCGCGCTGATCTCGCCGTACGGGCCTCCGGACGCCATCTATCGTGCCTGGCGCGCGACGCGCTTCGAGTTGGTGACCTCCTCGGTTCAACTCGACGAACTGCGGCGCGTCAGCCGCTACCCGAAGCTCAAGGCCATCCTGCCCGCACATCGCATCGGGACGATGGTCAACAACCTGCAAAGCGCCTTGGTGCTCGATTCGCTGCCGCCGCTTCCGCCGGGGATCGACGCTGCAGATCCCAATGATGTCTTCCTGCTGGCGATGGCCTTGGCGGGCGAAGCCGACTACCTGGTGACCGGCGATCGCCGGGCCGGACTCCTGCAGCGCGGCACCATCGGCCGGGCGCGCATCGTTGTTCCTGCTGTTTTCTGCACGCAGGTGCTGGAGCGCCAGGGCACAGTCCGTAAACTCGGGCGATGACCATCGCACGCAGGCCCCTCCTCCAAGCACTTGCCGCCCTGTCGGCAGCTCCCCTGTTTCTTTCGGCGCCGCTCGCCGCGCATGCCCAGGGCGGCACCTTGCGCGTCTCGGCCATTCCGGACGAGGCACCCACCGAGCTGCAGCGCAAGTTCAAGCCGCTGGGCGACTACCTGAGCAAGGAAACCGGCATGAACGTTCAGTTCACGCCCGTGACCGACTACGCTGCCGTGGTCGAAGGCCTGGCCACCGACAAGATCGACATGGCCTGGCTGGGCGGCTTCACCTTCGTGCAGGCACGCATCCGCACCGGCGGAAAGGCGCTACCCATCGTCCAGCGCGCCGAGGACGAGTCGTTCACCAGCAAGTTCATCGTCCCCAAGGACAGCACCGCCACCAAGCTGGCCGACCTCAAGGGCCGCACCTTTGCCTTCGGGGCGCCCTCGTCCACCTCGGGCAGCCTGATGCCGCGCTACTTCCTGATGCAGGCCGGCATCGATCCGGAGAAGGATTTCAAGACCGTGGCCTACTCCGGCGCGCATGACGCCACCGTGGCCTTCGTGGCCGCAGGCCGTGCCGAGGCCGGGGTGCTCAACGCCTCGGTGTGGGAAAAGCTGGTGGAGGCCAAGAACCCCAATGCCGAGAAGGTGCGCGTGCTGGCCACCACCGGCACCTACTACGACTACAACTGGACCGTGCGGCCCGGCCTGGACCCGGCCGTGACCAGGAAGCTCACCGACGCTTTCCTCAAGCTGAGCGACAAGACGCCCGAGGGCAAGGAGATCCTGGGCCTGCAGCGCGCCTCGAAGTTCATCCCGACCAAGTCGTCGAACTATGACGGCATCGAGGCAGCCGCCAAGTCGGCCGGCCTCATCAAGTGAAGACAAGGAACGCACGGTGACCCTGGCCCTGCATGGCGTCGGCTTTGTCCATGCCAATGGCCATCGGGCGCTGCACGCGGTGCAGCTGGAAGTGGCGCGGGGCGAGCGGGTGGCGGTCATCGGGCCTTCGGGCGCGGGCAAGACC
Source organism: Pseudomonadota bacterium (assembly GCA_018241905.1). Lineage (GTDB taxonomy): Bacteria > Pseudomonadota > Gammaproteobacteria > Burkholderiales > Burkholderiaceae_C > Variovorax. The sequence goes on along the minus strand of JAFECZ010000013.1, from coordinate 14,945 downwards.
AGCCTGCTGCGCATTGCCTGCGCCTCACAGCGGCCGAGCGAAGGCCGGATCGAAGTCCTGGGCATCCAGCCCTGGCAGCTGGACGCGCGGCGGCTGAAGGCACTGCGCGCGCGCATTGGCGTGGTGCACCAGGCGCCGCCCATCCCGCCGCGCCTGCGCGTGGTCACCGCCGTTCTGGCCGGCCGGCTGGGCCGGTGGAGTACGCGCCGGGCGCTGGCCTCGCTGCTGCGGCCCTCGGATGCGGCCGGCGCCCATGCGGCACTGGCCCGGCTGGATATGGCCGACCGCCTGTACGAGCGCTGCGACCGCCTCTCCGGCGGCCAGCTGCAGCGCGTGGGCATTGCCCGGGTGCTCTACCAGGCGCCTGAGCTGATTCTGGCCGACGAGCCCGTGTCCGCGCTCGACCCGGCCCTGGCCGATGCGGCGCTGCGCGAGCTGGTGGCGCAAAGCGAGCAGACCGGCGCGACGCTTGTGGCCTCGCTGCATGCGGTGGACCTGGCGCTGCGCCGCTTCGAACGCATCGTCGGCCTGCGCGAAGGAAGGCTGGTGTTCGACAAGCCATCCGCCCAGGTCACGCCGGCCATGCTGGGCGACCTGTACGCCACCGAGGGCGGCGTGCTGCCGACGCAATCGCAGGAAGCGGGCCGCGCGTTCGCGGGCGCCGCGCTGGTGCCGGCCGAGATCTGCCGTTGAGGTGCTGGCCTTGAACCACGCGATGCCTTCGTCGCCCGTTGTGCCGGTTGCTTCTTCCTCGCCGGCGGGCCCCGTGCCGCGCGATCCGCTTGCACGGCGGCGCCTGACTGCACTGGTGCTGGCACTGGCCGTGCTCTGGCCTGCATTGCAGCTGGCCGAGTTCAAGCCCTGGGCGCTGCTCGATGCCGGCAGCCTGCGGGTGATGGGCAGTTTCCTGGCCGGCTTCGTGCCGCCGTCGGTCGAGCCCGCCTTCCTGGCACTGCTGGCCAAGGCCACCATCGAGACCCTGGCCATGGCCACTGCCGGCATCGCGCTGGCCTTCGTGATTGCTTTGCCGCTGGCCTTTGCCATGACCCGGTCGCTGTCGGTCTCGCGCATCGGGCCCGGGCCGGGCCGCTGGCGGGGGGAGCTGCTGCGCACTGGCGTGCGCGGCCTGCTCACGCTGCTGCGCGCCATTCCCGAACTGGTGTGGGCGCTGATGCTGGTGCGTGCCTTCGGCCTGGGCCCGGCGGCCGGCGTGCTGGCCCTGGCCGTGACCTATGGCGGCATGCTGGGCAAGGTCTATGCCGAGATCCTGGAGGCGGGCGACACGCGCCCTGCCCGCGCGCTGCTCGAAGCCGGGAGCGGTCGCATTGCCGCGCTGTGCTACGGGCTGCTGCCCGGCGCCGCGCAGGAGCTGGCCTCCTACACCGTCTACCGCTGGGAATGCGCGGTTCGTGCTTCGGTGGTGATGGGCTTCGTGGGCGCGGGCGGGCTGGGCCAGCTCATGGACCAGTCGATGAAGATGCTCAACGGCGGCGAGGCCAGCAGCATCCTGATCGTGTTTCTGCTGCTGGTGCTGCTGGCCGACGGCCTGAGCGCCGTGCTGCGCAAGGTGCTCGCATGACGACGTCGAACAGCGCGGCAGCAGCCCGGCAACCGGAAGTCTGCGTGCGCTGCCTGGTCGCGCTGGGGCTGGTGCTGGCCGCGGTCGTGGCCAGCTTTGGCTACCTCGCCATCGACTTCGGCGCCCTGTTCTCGCGCAATGCGCTGGCGTCCATGGGGCACTTCGTGGCCGAGTTCTTTCCGCCCGATCTTTCGGCAGGGTTCTTGGCCAAGGTCGGCTGGGGCGCCCTGCAGACCCTGGCCGTGTCCGCCCTGGGCACGCTGCTGGCGACCGGCTTCGGCGCATTGCTGGCCCTGCCCGCGTCCGGACGCTTCGGCCGCGTGCCGCAGCGGGTACTTCGTTTTGTGCTCAACCTGCTGCGCAGCGTGCCCGAGCTGGTCTGGGCCGCGCTGATGGTGCTGGCCGCGGGCCTGGGCCCCTTTGCCGGCGTACTCGCACTGGCACTGCACACCACCGGCGTGCTGGGCCGCCTGTTTGGCGAAACGCTGGAGAACGTGCCCAAGGCGGCAGAACAGGCGCTGCGCGATGGCGGCAGCGGTGCGGTAACCGCCTTTGCCTATGGCAGCCTGCCCCTGGTATGGCCGCAGTGGCTGGCCTACGCGCTGTACCGCTGGGAAATGAACATCCGCATGGCGGCGGTGCTGGGCTTCGTGGGCGCCGGCGGGCTGGGGCAGATGCTGTACTTTCACCTCTCGCTGTTTCAGCAGGCCCAGGCCGCCACGGTGATCTGCGCAATGTTCGTGCTGGTGTTCGCGGTGGACAGCGCGAGCAGCCGCCTGCGCCGGGGTCTGGCGCCGGCGTACGGATAGGGGCGCATCGCCGCCGCTCGCCGTCACCCAGGTCTGCGCGCCGCGCCGCACGAGTTCCAGGCGCGTGGGCCGGCATTGCCCAGGCGCCGGACGGCTCAGCCGTTCGAGACGTTGACCACGACGCGGCCGCGGATCTTCCCGTCGAGGATGTCCTGGCCCGCCTGCAATGCCTCGCCCAGCGAGATTTCGCGCGTGATGGCGTCGAGCTTGGCCAGGTCCAGGTCGCGCGCCAGGCGCTGCCAGGCCTCGCGCCGCAAGGCCTGCGGCGCCATCACGCTGTCGATGCCGTACAAGGTGATGCCGCGCAGGATGAACGGCGCCACGCTGGCCGGAAAGTCCATGCCCTGCGCCAGGCCGCATGCGGCCACCGCGCCGCGGTAGCGGGTGGTGGCGCAGGCGTTGGCCAGCGTGTGGCTGCCCACCGCGTCGACCACGCCGGCCCAGCGCTCCTTGCCCAGCGGCTTGCCCGGGGCCGACAACTCGCCACGGTCGATGACCTCGGCCGCGCCCAGTTGCTTGAGGAATTCGGCTTCGCCCAGGCGCCCGGTGGAAGCCACCACCCGATAGCCCAGCTTGCCCAGCAGCGAGATGGCAACCGTGCCCACGCCACCATTGGCCCCGGTGACCAGGATGTCGCCATCGGCCGGGCGGACGCCGTGCTTTTCCAGCGCCATGACGCACAGCATGGCCGTGTAGCCGGCCGTGCCGATGGCCATGGCCTGGCGTGCCGAGAGGCCGTCGGGCAGCGGTACCAGCCAATCGCCCTTGACGCGGGCCAACTGCCCCAGCCCACCGCTGTGCGATTCGCCAACGCCCCAGCCGTTGAGCACCACGCGGTCGCCCGGCTTCCATTCGGGGTGGGTGCTCTGCTCCACCACGCCGGAGAAGTCGATGCCGGCCACCAGCGGAAACTTGCGCACCACAGGTGCCTTGCCGGTAATGGCGAGCCCGTCCTTGTAGTTGATGGTGGAGTACTGCACCCCCACCGTCACGTCGCCCTCGGGAAGGGCCTCGTCGGCCAGCACGCGCTGCTCGGCGCGGTAGCGGCCATTGGCGTCCTTGTCGATCACGATTGCCTGGAAAGTCATGTCTTGTCTCATCCTCGTCGTTGCAACTGGCGACCGGCGGCTGGCCGCAAAAGGGCTATTGAAGCATCTTGCGGCGCGTCGCGGCAGGTGGCTTGGCCGGTGCAGCCAGTTCGGCCTGGTGCTCGAAGGCCGCCTGAACGACGGGGCGCGCCCATTCGGGCGTGGCGTTGAGCGCCTCGCGATCCTTCGGGCCCGGATAGGTGACGTGGCCGCGCAAGGTTTCCAGCAGCAGCAAGGGGTCGGGAATGGGCTTGCCCGGCGCCGCCTGCGCGCTGTTGTCGAACACCTGCAACCGCGCCAGGTGCGGCAGCAGGCGCACCAGGTTCAGGCGCGAGGCCTTCCAGCGCTCCTGGATCTTGGCCTGCGGAATGTCGTGCCCGCCCACGGCCACCCGCTCCTTGACGCGCCGCATGTGAAGCTCGACCGAAGCCAGGCCGCAAAAGAGCATGACCACGTCGTGCGTGCGCGCCGCGTGGGCCAGCATGTCGGGAATGGTGCGTGCGCCCAGGGTGGTCTCGAAGGCGAAGTTGCGGCCCTCGGCCATGGCCGCCTCGAGCTGTGCCCGGCCATGTTCCCAGGCCTTGGCGTTGGCCTCGCCGATGGGCAGGCCCAGCAGCGAGACGAGTTCGCGTGCATAGCTGTCGGGGTTGTACCAACTCAGGCCGTGCTCGGCGAGCAAGGCGCCGCCGACCGAGCTCTTGCCGGCCCCGTTGACGCCGGCCAGCACGAAGATGAAGGGCCGCTCCCCGGCCGCCGACTTGGGCATTCAGCCGCGCGGGTCAGTGCGTGGCGCCGGCCTTGGGCCGCTTGCCGCCCAGCTTGCCCCTGGATTCGAAGAGCGAGCCCACGCGCGTTGCCGTACCGGGTTGATGCAGGCTGGCCAGCCGCGCGTCGAAGCGCTCGGCCAGTTCGTCGAGCACCGACTGCTCGCGCGCCTGCAGCGCAGCCAGGCTTTCGGTGAGCTGCTGGTAGGTGGCCGCGTCGAGCAGCACCATTTCGACCGCCGAGTGGTTGGTGATGGCCACGCTGCCGCTTTGCCGCACCTGGCGCACCACCTCGCCCCACTTGTTCTTGACCTGCGAGGCATTCTGGCGCGGCAGGTCTTCGATGCTGATGAGCGGGCTGGACATGGCGAACTCCTTCGGGGCTATACCAAGGCATTATGGCCAATATGTCCATATTTGCCAATTTGCACTAGAAAGCCCTTTTCCCCTTGCCGGCATCGGCCTTCCCGATCATCAGCCAGGCGCTCAGCGCACTGAGCAAGGCCAGCCCTGCGCTGGCCAGCATGATCCAGCGAAAGCCCGACACATAGGCCGCACGGATCTGCTCACGCAAGGCCTCGGCCGCTGCGCCCTCCACCCCGGGCGGCAATGCGGCCTCCGCCAGCCGCGCCCGCTGGCCGGCCAGGAATTCAATCACCTCCGGCGCTGCGGACAGCTGCCGCAACCCGGCATCTAGCCGCGCACCGAAGGCCCAGGCCATGAGCAGCCCGAACACCGCGATGGCCAGCACCGCGGCGACCCGCGACACCGCGTTGTTCACGCCCGACGCTACACCCGCCGCCTCGGTGCCCACTGCGTTCATCACCGTGGTGGTGAGCGGCGCAATGGTGATGGCCATGCCCAGGCCCAGCACCACCACGGCGGGAAAGAAGCCCGTCCAGTAGCTGGCGCCCGTGCCCGGCACGGCAAACAGCGCAAAGCCCGCCGCCGCGATGGACGGCCCGACCACCAGCGGCAGGCGCGCACCGACCTGGTCCGCCAACTGCCCGGTCCAGCGCGAGAGCGCGAACAGGATCAGGATGAACGGCAACAGCGCCCCACCCGCCGCCGTCGCCGAGTAGCCCTGCACCTGGATCAGGTTGAGCGGGAAGAAATACAGCCCGCCCCCCAGCGCCGCATACAGCAGCAGGGTCAGCAGGTTGGCCCCGCTGAAGTCGCTGCTGCGAAACAGCGACAACGGCAGCATGGGCGAGCGGGTGCGCCGCTCCCACGCCACAAAGGCAACTCCCGCCGCCGCACCAACGGCCAGCGCCACCACGACCTGCGTGGCGCCCCACCCTTGCGAAGGCGCCTCGATGAAGGCATAGACCACGCCGCCCAGGGCCAGAGTAGCCAGCAGCGCGCCCGGCCAGTCCAGCGGCGCGCCTGCTGCCTCGCCGCCCCGGCTTTCCGGCACGTGCCAGGCCGTGATGGCCAGCACCACCAATGCCAGCGGCACGTTCACCAGGAAGGCCCAGATCCAGGAATAGTGGTCCACCAGGAATCCGCCGATCACCGGCCCGACGGCCGCCGTGATGCCGCTGAAGCCCGACCAGGTGCCGATGGCCTTGCCCCGCTCCTTCTCATCGAAGTTGGCGCTGATCAGGGCCAGGCTGCCGGGCACCAGCATGGCCCCGCCGATGCCCTGCACCGCCCGCGCCGCAATGAGCTGCTGCACGCTGCCCGCCAGGGCGCAACCCACCGACGCACCGGCAAACAGCGCCACGCCAATGGCAAACACCCTGCGCCGCCCGAAACGGTCGCCCATGGAGCCGCCCACCAGGAGCAGCGCGGCCAGGAACAAGGCATAGGACTCCACCACCCACTGGACCTGGAAGGCCGTGGCATCGAGCTCGCGCTGGATGGCCGGCAGCGCCACGTTGACCACCGTGCCGTCCACGAAGGCCATGCTCGAGCCGATGATCGCGGCCACCAGCACCCAGGGCTTGGAGGCCGGCGGGCATCCCGCCACCTGCCGGCCCGTCGCGATGACTGCATCGTCGCAAGGGGGCCGGCCGATCTGGGACATGGGAAGGTGTCAGGTATGAGTGGCTTGCGTCTGCGCTGCGCCCAACGGCCCCTCGCGCAGGCGCAACGTACTGAACACCGCCGCAAGGCTCGCGCAAGCCGCCGCCAGCCACAGGGCGATGACCGGCCCCGTGGCCGAATGCGGCGACCAGATGCCGAAGACGATGGCCAGCACCACCGCGCCCAGCGTCTGCCCCGTGAGCCGCGCCGTGCCCAGCATGCCGCTGGCGGCGCCGCTGCGATGCGGCGGCGGCGAACTCACGATGGTGTGGTTGTTGGGCGATTGGAACAGGCCGAAGCCCATCCCGCACAAGGCCATGCGCCAGGCCATGTCGATGTTGGACGGATCCTGCGGCAGCAAGGCCAGCGCGGCCAGCCCCGAGGCCATCAGCCCCAGCCCCACCCCGCCCAGCGCGCCGTCGGGATAGCGGCCGATGAGCCGGCCGGCCACCGGCGCCATCACCACGATGGCCAGCGGCCAGGCCGTGATGAGCAGGCCGGCCTGCACGTGGCTGCGGCCGTACACATCCAGCAGCAGGAAGGGCAGCGCGATATAGGCCAGCATCTGCGCACAGAACGCCATGACGGAGGTGCACATCGACAATGCAAATACCGGTATGCGCAGCAGGTCGACCGGAAACAGCGGCACCGCCTGGCGGCGCTGGCGCTGCATGTAGAACACGCCCACCAGCACGCCGGCCGCCAGCAGCCCCCAGGCCACCACCGGCGCGCCATGTGCCGAGCCTTCGCCTACGCCCAGGCCATCGGCGCCGATGAAGAACAGCGAGAACATCAGCACGTTCAGGCCCACATCCAGCGGCGAGAAGCGCACGCCCGAGCCCTTAGACACGTTGTGCGGCAGCGACTTCATGCCCAGTGCCAGCACCAGCAGGCCCAGCGGCACGTTCAGCGCAAACAGCCACGGCCAGGACGCCACCGACAGGATGGCCGCCGCCACCGAGGGCCCCGCCACGGAAGACGCAGCCACCACCATCGAGTTCTTGGCGATATTGCGCCCCAGCTCCGCCGCCGGATAGGTCAGCCGGACCAGCGCCGAATTGACGCTCATGATGCCCGCCGCCCCCATGCCCTGCAACGCCCGGGCCAGGATCAGCGTGGTCAACGAATTGGAGAAGGTCGCCACCACGGACGACACGGTGAACAGGGTCATGCCCACCAGGTACACGCGGCGGTAGCCCACCTTGTCGCCCAGCGCCGCCAGCGGCAGCAGCATGACCAGCGTGGCGATCTGGTAGGCGTTGATGACCCAGATGGCGGCCGAGGGGCTGGCCTGGAGTTCCTGCGCAATGCCAGGCAGCGCCAGGTTGACGATGGTGCCGTCGAGCACCGCCACCGCGATGCCCAACAGGATCACGATCATCGAGCGGGTGCGCTGGGGCTCGGGCAGCCCGTCGCGCACGGCCTCCTCGAGCAGTTGCGGGCGCATCATGGGCGCACCGCCAGCACCGCAGCGCGGCCGCTGCCCAGCGTCATCCAGGTGAGCACCAGGGCGATGCCCGCGCCCAGCGTCATGCCCGAGACCATCGCGATGGGCGATCCGTTGGTGAAAACGGCAATGGTGCTCATCATCAGCGCGCCGGTGAGCATCTGCAGCGTGCCCATCAGCGCCGAGGCGGTGCCGGCGATGGCACCGTGCGCCTCCAGCGACAGCACGCCGGTGGTCGGGATCACGAAGCCCATGAAGGCGCTGGCGACGAAGTACAGCACGATGAGCACGCGGTAGTCGTCGCCGCCCGCCAGGAAGTAACCCATGAGCGCCACCATCACCATGCCGCAGGCCAGCGCGGCGCGGCGCACCAGCGGCACCAGGCCCATGCGCTCGCCCAGCGCCCCGGTGAACTGCGAGGCGCCGATGAAGCCCGCCGCGTTCACGCCAAAGGCCAGGCTGTATTGCGTGGGCGTGAAGCCGTAGTGCTCGATGAAGACGAAGGATGAGTTGGCCAGGTAGACGAAGAAGCCGCTCATGGCAAAGCCGCCGATGAATACCAGCCCCAGGTAGTGCGGGTCACGCAGCAGCACCCAGTAGGCGCGCAGCGCGCCGCCCAGGGTGCTGTCGAGCCGGTACTTGGCCTCGCGGGTTTCGCGCAGCGTGAAGCCGACCATGACCAGGCCCACCAGGCCCGCTGCCGCCACCACCCAGAACACGCCGCGCCAGCTCGACAGCGCAATGACGCCGCTGCCGGCCAGCGGCGCCAGAATCGGCGAGACGCTGAACACCAGCATCAGCAGCGACATGAGCCGCGCCGCGTCGGTGCCGGTGTGCAGGTCGCGCACCACGGCGCGGGGAATGGCCATGCCCGCCGCGGCGCCCAGGCCCTGCACGAATCGCAGCGGCACCAGCGTCTCGACGCTGGTGGCCATGGCGCAGCCCACGCTGGCCGCCACGAACAGGGCCAGCCCGAAGTACAGCGGCGGCTTGCGGCCCACCATGTCGGACACCGGGCCGTACAGCAGCTGGCCAACGCCCAGGGCCAGGAAGAAGACGGTCAGGCTCATCTGCACCGCACCGATATCCGCGCGCAGGTCCGCGCCGATGGCCGGCAGCGCCGGCAGGTACATGTCGATGGCAAATGGCCCGATGGCCGAGATCAGGCCCAACACGAGGGCCATGCGCAAAAGGCGGGATGTCATTGCCCCGATTCTCGCGAATCGGTCAAAGGTCGCGCCCGCAGTGGGGCACGCGAGGCTGTGCTAGGCCCCGGCACCGGTCAGGACTGCCGCAGCGCTTCGCGCGGAAAAAGCGGCATGCTGGCGCTGTTGATGGCTTCCGCTTCCGCGCCCTCCACCGCCAGCATGCGCAGCTTGACGTGCGCACCGCCATGGGCCGAGAAGCCGCCGGGCTTGCCGCCTGCTGCCAGCACGCGGTGGCACGGCACCACCGGCGCGAACGGGTTCAGGCCCAGCGCCTGCCCTACCGCGCGGGCCAGGCCCTTGTCGCCCAGCTCGGCCGCCATCTCGCCGTAGGTGCGAGTCTCGCCGGGCAGGATGCGGCGCGTGAGCTCGTACACGCGCCGATGGAATTCGGAAATGCCGTGCCAGTCCAGCCCCACATCGCCCAAGTCGTCGATGCCGCCGGTCAGCAGATGGGTGATGCGCGCCATGGCGGCCTTCACATCCGGCGGCGGGATGCATTCGCGCAGCAGCGGAAAGCGCTTGCGCATGCGGGCGCGGGTGGCCGCGCTGTCGGATTCGGGGAGTTGGACACCGACGATGCCGCGTGCGCCCCAGGCAATGCCGCACTGGCCATATCGGGTGTCGAAGAGAGTGAAGCCTTCGCAGTAAGTCGTCATGCTTTTCACAACCTTCTACTTGCGGGACGGGGCGCGCCGCCAATCGACCGGCGCGCTGGAGCCAGGCTCCGCGCGCGGCAGCGGCTGCGCCCCACGCAGATCCACATGGCTACGGAGGTAGTCCAGAACGGCCCGCACCCGGGCCGGCAGCCGGCCGCCTTTTCCGAGAAAGGCGGCATGGATCGGTTTGAGCTCGTGCGGGTTGTACTCCTGCCGCACCGGAATAAGCAAGCCCGCCTCGATATCACCCCGGACATGAAAGAGGGAAAGCCGCCCTCCCCAGCCTGCCCCGTCCAGCGCCAGGCGGCGCGTGCCGAACCCCGCGCAGCTTGCTTTTGGCGGCGGCCATGACCACACTCCCCGGTCATGGCCATCGCACATGCAATCTCAGGTGAAGTGCTGGACCTGCTGACGCCCGGCACCCACACCACGCCCGACAAGACAATTGCCCTTTTCAAGGCAAAGGACCTGGAGGTCATGCGGCTGGTGCTCCTGGCCGGCAAACGCGTGCCGGACCACAGCGTGCCCGGTTCCATCACGGTGCAGTGCCTGCGTGGCGCGGTCGACCTGCTGCTGCCGGACGGCACCACGGCCCTGAAGGCCGGGCAGTTTGCCTATGTGGCGGGCGGCGTGACCCACGGCCTGTACGCGCAAAAGGACACCGACCTGCTGGTCACCATCGCCATCCCCGGCATGTAGCAGGCCCCAGGCTGCCAGGCTAGGCCCGCAGCCGTACGTTGAGCTGGTCCACCAGTTCCGCCCAGTCGGCGTCCTCGTCGAACTCCTCGCGCAGGAACTGCGCCTGCGCAGGGCTCCAGAACGGCGCGTCGGCCAGCGCCACGCTCTCGCCCAGCGGACGGTGCTGCGCAATGAAGGCGTCGATGGCGGCCACGCTGCTGGGCAGCCCCAGTTGGTCGAACAGGGCACGCAGGGTGTGTTCACTAAGATCCATGCAGCGCATTTTCGCCCCAAAGGTCTGCCATGAGCACATCCATCCAGCCCATCCGCATCGAGATCGATTCCGACACCACGGTCTCCGGCCTTGTGCAGGCGCCGCCCGATGCACGGGCCGTCTACGTGCTGGCCCACGGCGCGGGCGCAGGCATGGCGCATTCCTTCATGGCGGCTGCGGCCCAGGGCCTGGCCGAGCGCAGTGTTGCCACGCTGCGCTACCAGTTCCCCTACATGGAGCGCGGCAGCAAGCGCACCGATCCGCCGGCCGTTGCGCATGCGGCAGTGCGCGCAGCGGTTGCGCGGGCCGCGCAGGAATGGCCCGGCCTGCGCCTGTTCGCCGGCGGCAAGTCCTTTGGCGGACGCATGACCTCGCAGGCGCAGGCGGCAGAGCCACTGCCATCGGTGCAAGGCCTGGTGTTCCTCGGCTTTCCGCTGCACCCGGATGGCGCGCCATCCAGCACGCGGGCCGAGCATCTTCGCCAGGTGCACGCCCCCATGCTCTTCGTGCAGGGCACGCGCGACAAGCTGGCGGACATCGAGCGCATGCGCGCCCTGGCGGTCGACCTGGGTGAGCGCGCCACCCTGATGGAGATTGCCGAGGCGGACCACTCCTTCCAAGTGCTTGTCCGATCGGGACGCAAGAACCCCGAAGTGATGCAGGAAGTGCTGGACGGCGCGGCCCGCTGGATGCTGCGCTGACGACCAGCCGCCCGGTGCCCTCGCCGCTCAGTCGCTGGCGGCGCGCAGGGCCGTGACTTCGATCTCGATCTTCATGCGCGGGTCGGCCAGGCCCGCGCAGATCATCATGGCCGCGGGGCGCACGTCGCCGAAATACTTGCGCAGCACCGGCCAGCAGGGCTCGAAGTCCTTGGCATCGGGCAGCACGTAGGTCACCCGCACCACGTCCGCCAGGCTGGCGCCGGCCTCGCGCAGGGCCGCGTCGATGTTCTTCAGGCACTGCTCGGCCTGCTGCACCACGTCGTCCGAGATCGTCATGGCGGCATAGTCGAAGCCGGTGGTGCCCGACACGAACACCCACTCGCCCACGGCCACGGCGCGCGAATAGCCGATCTGCTGCTCGAAGGTGGAGCCCGAGCTGACGAGTTTTTTCCGCCTGGAAGTCATGCGCTGTTTCCTTGGATGGATGTATGGTTGGCCTGCAAAGGCGCAGATTCTCACCCCGTCCCCCTAGGCCGTCGGTGCTGTCGCCTTTTTGCCGGCGCCGCCCTAAGCTTCGGGTCCATGAGAAGAAAGAGCCGCCGGCGCCGCAAGATCATCAAGTACATCGCTCCGCTGGTGGTGCTCGTCGCCGTGGTGGCGCTGGGCCTCCATCTGCTGGACTGGGCCGAGCGCGAATCGGTGCCGGCAGTTGCCGCGGTATCGGGCGTTGCCGCACCGGCGGAGCGCACTGCCGCCCTGCCCCCCTTGAACCTGCCGGCGGACGATGCCGCCCATGCCTCGGGCATGGAGTGGTGGTACTACAGCGGCATCCTGGACGCACAGCCCGGCGGTGGGCGCTACGCCTTCCACGTGGCGGTGTTCGTGGCCAACTCGCTGATCAAGCACACGGTGATGCATGTTGCCCTGACCGACCTGCAGACCGGCCAGCGCCGCATGCAGCAAAGCCGCACCGGCGGCCTGCCGGCCAAGCCCACGCAGGGCGGCTTCGACTTCCAGCAGGAAGGCTGGCGCGTCACCGGCTCGGGGACGTCGCACGCGATCAGGGCCAACTTCGACGGCATCGAGCTCGAGCTCCAGCTTCAGGACGATCAGCCGGTGATGGCGCACCGCGCCACCGGCTCGGGAACACCCGGCCTGCTGGACTTCGGCGAGTCGGGCATCAGCTACTACTACTCGCGCCCCCGCATGGCGGCCGAGGGCCTGCTGCGCGTGGGCACCCATGCGGCCGTGCAGGTTCGCGGCCCGGTCTGGTTCGACCACCAGTGGGGCGAATTCGACGTGACGCAGCTGGGCTGGAACTGGCTCGCGCTGCACCTGTCCGACGGCTCCGACGTCATGGTCTACCAGTTGTTCGACCGCGAAGGGCGCAGCCTCGTGACCACGGGCACGGTTTCCAAGGCCGGCAGCCTGCGCCCGCTGGCTCCCGGCGAGGTCCAGCTCACGCCGCAGCGGCACTGGACCAGCCCGCGCAGCAAGATCGACTATGTGGTGGAGTGGGCCTTGCGCCTGCCCTCGGGCGAGCATCGCGTGCAGCCCTTCTTCGACGACAGCGAGTTCGACGCCAGCACCACCAGCGCCAACATCTACTGGGAAGGCCCGATCAAGGTCAGCGGCAGCTCGCAGGGCGAAGGGTTCATGGAACTGAGCGGCTACGAGCGGCTGAAGAAGACGTTGCCGCCGGCGGCGGCAAGGTAGACCCAAGGCAGGCCGCCTGCGGCCAGGCGCCGGCGCGGCATCACAATCGCCGCATGTCCGCCCTCACCACACTTCTTTCCCCGCTCGAAATCCGCGTGCTCGGCGTGCTGGCCGAAAAGCAGCGCACCGTGCCCGACAGCTACCCGCTCACGCTCAACAGCCTGCTGGCCGGGTGCAACCAGAAGACCAGCCGCCAGCCCATCATGGAAATCAGCGAGGCGCAGGCGCAATTGGCGCTCGAAAGCCTCAAGCGCTACAGCCTCATCACCGAAACCAGCGGCGGCCGTGCGTATCGGTACGGCCACAACGTGGACGGCGTGCTGCGCATTCCCTCGCAATCCATTGCGCTGCTCACCGCGCTGATGCTGCGCGGCCCGCAAACGGCCGGCGAACTGCGCATTGCCTGCGACCGCATGCACAACTTTGCCGACATCTCGTCGGTGGAGGCCTTTCTCGACGAAATGGCCGAACGCCCCGCCGGCGCCCTGGTGGTCAAGCTGGCCCGCCTGCCGGGCGCGCGCGAGCAACGCTGGGCCCATCTGCTGGGCGACGCACCGCCGGTGCAGGACGCGCCCGCGGCCGGGGCACCCGAAGCGGCCTCGCCCGCCCTTGCCGACGTCACGCTCGACGAAGTCGCCACGCTGAAGGCACGCGTGAGCCGGCTCGAGCAGGACCTGGCAGAAACGCGCACCGCACTGCAGCGTGTGTGTGCTGAATTGGGTATGCCAAAAGATCTGTGGCAAGAAGGCACTAGTTCCTGATTCCTGCCGACACGCTGCCACGTCAAAAGCCTACACTGGACTCGAAAACTGCCAGTAACAGTGCCGGGTGAGGGCGTGACATCCGGTGACATCACGCTCCACCCTGCTGCCTTCCCATAAGGAGGAAATGTGATGTTCAGCTTTTTTCAGTTCAACCGGAACAGCCACCTTCGCCGGGCGATGGCTCTGCTCGACGAAGCGCACATGGCACGGCTGGAGCACCAGGCCGCCGCCGAGCATCACGCCGCACTGGCTCGCATGTACGCAGAACGGGCCAAGCGGCTGGAGCGCGAAATCTACGGCTCGCCGCACCAGAGCCTGGTGGAGTCGGCCGCTGCCACTCCCAAGCCGCCCCATGAAAAGCCCATAGCGGAAAAGCCCGCGATCTATGCCCTGGACGGCGGGCGCCCGGAGTCGAAGATTTCCTGACAGCCCCCGGGGCGTCGGGCGCCTAGCGCCGTCCGCCGCGCACGAAGGCAATCAGTAGCGCCGTGAGCACGGCACCGCCGGCGGCGGCCACCAGGGCCGCGCGCACCGGCTGGTCGGTCACATAGTGCTGGCCTTCCCAGCGCAGGCCCTCGAAGAAGCTGCCCGGCGGGCGGATCTTTCTTCCACTGGCATTGACCGCGTCCTGCGCATAGGCGCGTTCCTTGGCCTGCCGCAGGCCTTCTCGCACGCTGTCGCGAATGGAAGCTGCGGCCAGCGCGTCGGGCAAGGTCTCGCGCGACGGCTGCGCGTAGTTCTTCCCCGCAGGGGCCTGGTTTTGCGATTCCTTTTCGTTGTCCATGGCTTGATTGTCACTCCAACCGAATTCGGTTCGCACGAGAAGCAGGAGTTCCATTGCATTGGCGCATGCCGGCAAGGCGAACTCGTCCCACAGGCCGCGCCCGCACGCGCCGACACACTTGCCCGCCGCATGCCATCATCCTGAACTGGCGCACATTCGCCGACTTCGAAGACCACGCCTCATTCGATGGAAAGGACTTTCTCCTTCGCCGGTTCCCTGCGACGCCATCCAGCCCTTTCGGTCCTTGGCGGCATCGTGCTGCTGCTCCTTGTGGCGCTCGCGCTGTTCGACTGGAACTGGGTGCGCCCGCCCATCGAGCGCTACATCTCGCAGAAGACGCAGCGCGAGTTCCGCATGGCCGACCTGCACGTGCGCCTGGGCCTGACGCCCACCATCCGGATGCGCGGCGTCTACTTCGGCAATGCGGACTGGTCCAAGGAAGACAAGCCAATGGCCAAGGTCGAGCAGATCGAATTCTCGGTCTCCCT
>JAFECZ010000139.1 GCA_018241905.1 Pseudomonadota bacterium | reverse complement strand
CGGGAAGAAGATGCCGGAGCGCCCAGGCTGGACCCCACAGAGTCACTGCACCGTTAAGGGCAAACCAACTGCGCGCGACCTGAGTCGAATTGGGTTGCCTGCGGCGACGCATGGAAAGAAGAACAAGGCAGTGGCGCGTGACCACCCGCCAGGTCGTAGGCAGCATCGTCGGGGTCGATGAGCACGAGCGCCGGGCTCTCGATCACCGTGCGCATCGCCTACGCGAACCGGGCGGCGTCGATGCCGTCCACGACCCGGTGGTCGAACGAAGAAGACAGGTTCACCATCCGGCGCGCCACGAGGCTGTGCGATTGCCCGCCCTAGATGCCGCCGCCGCAAGGCATGCGGATGGTGATTGGCGGGCTGGAGTCACTGTCCGAGCGGTTGTGAAGCCGCGCGACCTCGGACTCGATCTGATCCGAGGCCGGATAGAAGTATTTCGCGAACTGCATCTCCACCGTCGGACGCAGCCCGTACACGGCCATGCCGATTGCCGAGCCGCCGATGCCGCCCTCGGAGATGGCTCGGGTACGTGCAAACGAAGAGATTGCTGCGAAATCCATTCTTGTTGTCTCCGCGCGCGCTAGGCTGGCTGAAAGTAAGCGCTGCAATGCGTCGCCAAGGAAGTCGAAGCGCCCAGGCGGGATGGGCGTTGACGGCGGTCACCGGCGCGGTCACCATCCGGTGGTTCGCCACACGCGCGGCGGGGAGGGAAGTTCATGGCTGACAGCGACAAGGTGTTTGCCGGCTCGATTCCGAAGCTCTACGACACACTCATGGTGCCTCTGATCTTCGCGGCCTATGCCGGCGACATGGCGGTGCGCGTCGCCGCGTCATTGCCGGGTTCCGTGCTCGAAACCGCAGCCGGCAGCGGCGTCGTCACGCGGGCGCTGGCCTCAAAGCTCAGCACCGACGCTCGTTATGTGGTGACCGATCTGAACCAGCCCATGCTCGACTACGCGGCCTCTCGGCAGGGGGGCGGCGGCCGGATCGAGTGGCGCCAGGCGGACGCACTTCATCTTCCGTACGAGGACGCGTCATTCGACGTCGTTTTCTGCCAGTTCGGCGCGATGTTCTTCCCCGATCGGGTCGCCGGCTACGCGGAGGCTCGCCGCGTGCTGAGGCCGGGAGGCCTGTATCTCTTCAGCGTCTGGGATCGCATCGAGGAGAACGAGTTTGCAGATGAAGTCACGAACGCCGTCGCGGCCGTGTTTCCGCGGGACCCACCGCGATTTCTGGCCCGCACGCCGCACGGCTATCACGATGTTGCGGTGATCCGCTCAGAAGTCGGCAGCGCGGGGTTTTCGCACGTCCAGCTCGAGACGAGCGAGAAGGTGAGCCAGGCGCCGTCGGCACGCGAGGCCGCCACTGCCTATTGCCAGGGCACGCCGCTGCGCAACGAGATCGAAGCGCGCGACGCCAGCCTGCTCCAACTCGCCACCGACCGCTCGACCGAGGCGATTGCGAAACGCCACGGAGACGGGCCCGTCAGCGGAAAGATTCAGGCGCATGTGATTGCGGCCGTCAAGTAGCGCGCGCGATAGGGGCTCCCTTCAAGGCGATTGGCGCGGCGCCGCTCCAGCGTCGGAACGCCTGAGAGAACGAAGACAGGTCGCTGAACCCCAGTTCGGCGGCAATCTCGGTCATCGTCATGCGTCCTTCGGCGATCAACTGCTCGGCCCTCGCGCGCCGGACGGTGTTGGAGATGGCGCGAAACGCTGCAGCGTCGCCCCGAGCGCCCGCGTGGGCGTGCTGCGCCAATGGGCGGCGGCCGGCTCGGCACATCGCAGCCCGATTCCGGTGAGTTCGAATCCGACTCCCATCACATCGCGCATCAACCGCGAGGCGGCGCCCAGCGCCCCGCTCGACAACGAATCGCTGCAGGGCAGGCGCCAGGTCTGGCGCATTGAAGCGCAGTTCATCGAGCGTGCCGTGCCTGCGATGCGCAATGCTGGTGAACGCGTGGTCAAAGGCAGAAATTGCCTGGCAAGCCCCCGCGGATTGGCGCCCGTCGCACTGCTCATGACCCCGTGGTCGAGGATGCCGAGGTCCTTCCCCTGCGTTCCGGCCAAGGCCAGTCGTGACAGGCGCGGCAAACTCGAAGGGAGAGAGTGCGGCCAATGGGATGGCGAGCCGGTCCGGCCTACCTTTGCTCCAGTACCACTCAATCGCGACGTCTGTCCCTCAAGTGATCCGGGTCTCGCATGCCTTTCGTGAACAGTTCGACTAGCGCAGATGGGACGCTACGCTGGCCTTCAAGCGGACGTCTGGATCAGTCCTCGCGTCAATACTTCGTCAAAGGTTGCGCACTCTGCCCGATGTCGCGATCTTGAACAGCAGCTCCATCAACACCGTTCTCTCGCCCTTGCTCAGGTTGTGCAGGAGGTCCGCCTCCATGGTGGAGGCAATCGCCAGGGCCTTCTGAACCAACGACTCGCCGGACCTGGACAGCCGCAGGTGCTGCACGCGCTTGTCCACGTCGCTCTGCACCCTCGCGATCAAATCTCGCCCGCCCAGGCGGTCCAGCAGCAAGGACATCCGGGCCGGCGCGGTGGCCAACGCCTGGCAAAGCTGCTTACCGGTGGCACCGGGGTTGCTGTGCAGCAGCACCAAGATCGAGAACTCGACCTGCGTCACACCCAGCGACTTGCCGATGTGCGAATCGAAGATCCGCAGTGTCGGAACCGAGGCCTGCGCCAGGTTGTAGCCTAGAAGAGCCAGCAACTTCGAATGATCCAGGCCGCCTGGAAGCTCGTGTTCGATGTGCGGTTCCGTCATGCGGGCGAGTCTACGGCAACGATGCTCCCGGTCTACATTGCGCTGGGGTTTTCACCAAGCGGCCAGCGGCAGGGCAGACCCTATAGTAGTTAATCGCGTTAACTATATTCGTGTGATGACCTTGCGCTGTTTACTTGGTGAAATCGGTTGGCGTGCCACGAACATAGTTGCTGTTGATACAAAGTTTCTGCCTGCACGCATCGGAGTCGACATGAGAATTTCCTGGTCATTGGCGGCAGCGCCGCTGCTGCTCGTCGCTTGCGCGCAGCAGCCCACGACAAGCGCGCTGCCGCAGTTGTCGGCAGCAACGGGGGCGCCGCTGCGGGGCACCTGCAATGCGCTTACCCAGTTCGGCTTCCCCAGGACCGAGATCACGTCCGTCACCACGGAGGCTGCAGGCGCACTCAGTGTCGGCGGCAAGGACATCGGGGCGCATTGCGTGGTCACCGGCAAGATGAACGAGCGCGTCAGCCCGGTGGATGGCAAGACCTATGCCGTGGGCTTCCAGATGCGCCTGCCCGCGAACTGGAACGGCCGCTTTCTCTACCAGGGCAACGGCGGAACCGACGGCGCCGTTGCCAATGCCATCGGCTCGGTTGGAAGCGGCGGGCCAATGACCAACGCACTGTACCGCGGCTTTGCCGTGATCTCCTCCGATGCGGGACACAACGCCTCGCAGAACCCTCTGTTCGGCATGGACCCCGAGGCACGCATCGACTACGGCTACGGCGCCGTGCAGAAGCTCACGCCCATGGCCAAGGCGCTGATCAAGACGGCCTACGGCAAAGGGCCCGACCGTTCGTACATTGGCGGAACCTCCAACGGCGGCCGGCATGCCATGGTGGCCGCAGCCCGCATTCCGCAAGAGTACGACGGCGTGCTGGCCAACTCGCCCGGCTTCGATCTTCCCAAGGCGGCGGCGGCGCAGCTGTATACCGCGCAGCAGTTTCGCAAGGTGGCCACTGACGAGTCGGACCTGTCGACCGCGTTCACCGTGGCGGAGCGCCAGCTGGTGGCCAGGAGCATTCTCGCGCGCTGCGACGGACTCGACGGCGTGGCGGACGGCCTGGTGCAGGACGTCGAGGCTTGCCGCACGGCCTTCAGCATTGCCAGGGACGTTCCGACTTGCACGGGCGCCCGAGACGGCACATGCCTGAGCTCGGCGCAAAAGAGCGCCATCGGCCTGATGTACGCCGGGCCGGTCAACAGCCGCGGAGAACACCTGTACGCCACGCAGCCTTACGACCCTGGCCTGGCCGGCTCGGGCTGGGCCAACTGGAAGTTCACCAGCTCGGTGGGGGCGGCGCGCGATCCGGTGGCCGTGGGCCTCATCTTCCAGGTTCCGCCGGATCCGGCTGTCATGGGCAATACGCGCGCCTTCGCGTTCAACTACGATTTCGACACCGACTATCCGAAGCTCTTTCGGTCGGACGCGACCTACGGCGAAAGCGCCTGGTCGTTCATGACTCCACCGAACCAGACGCGTCTAGACGCGCTGCGCGACCGGGGCGCAAAGATGATCGTGGTGCAGGGCATGTCCGATGGCGTGTTCTCGGTCGACGACACCAAGCGCTGGTACGACGAAGTCAACGCCTTGAACAACGGCCGTGCGGCGGCCTTCGTGCGCTTCTTCCGCGTGCCCGGCATGAACCACAGCAGCGGCGGCATTGCCACCGACCAGTACGACGCGCTGGATGCGCTGGTCAACTGGGTGGAGAACGGCGTTGCGCCCGACCGGATCGTGGCTGGCGCGCGCGGCGCCGGCAATGCGGGCGGCGTGAACAACGAAGTCCCGGCCAACTGGGCGAGCGACAGAACGCGCCCCTTGTGCCCGTACCCCCTGGTTGCCCGCTACAACGGCAGCGGAGACAGCGAGCGCGCCCAGAACTTCAGCTGCAAATCCTGACCCTCGCAGAGACAAACATGCCACTCGATCAAGACCAGACCCATCGCCACTGGATTCCCACGCGCCGCCGCATGCTCCTGGCCGGCGTGGCAGCCGTGGCGGGCACCGAGGCCGCGTGCGCGGCGCAGCCTGCATCGCCCGCGCTGCCGGCAACGTCGACCAGTGCGTCGATCCCCGTGACGGTGCCCAGGACCGAGTTCGTCTACGAGTCGGTGGTCGAGCTCGCGCCGACCCTGCAGCTGGGTATGTCGCCCAGGGGCGAGCGCCGCATGGTCCCGATCACCGGCGGCACCTTCGAGGGGCCGGGCCTGCGCGGCATCGTGATGTCCGGCGGCGCGGACCGGCAGCTGGTGCGCCGCGACGGCAGCGTGGATCTGGATGCGATCTACGAACTGCAGACCGACGACGGCGTGGTCATCTCGGTGCGCAACCGCGTTCTCTCGCGCCGGCCCAAGGATGCGCCGGCCTATGTGTACTCGAACATCGAGCTGACGGCGCCCGAAGGCCGCTACGGCTGGCTCAACGACTTCGTGTACGTGGGCACGCTCAACAGCCTGCGGCCCCAGCGCGCCGCAGTGGTGATCCGCGCCTTCCGCGTTCTCTAGCCGGCGCTCAGGTGCCGGTTGCGGCGGCCGCGGATTCGGCCTCCACATAGTCGGGATAACGCGCGCAGATTTCCGCCACGGCGCTGAGCATGCCCGACTGGTGCTTGCGCAGCGCGTTCTGCTCATTGAGGCGGCCGCAGCCTGCGACAGCCATTGAATGGGTACCGGTGATAGCTTCGGCAGGCTGCGTCAGAACGAATTCCGCTGTTCCACATTCCATGCCCCGTTGTAGTTCAGCGGGCGTCCGAAGATCAACGGTCCAGTTCCCCGTGAACGGCTCTCCCGCGATGGACGAACCAACGTAGAAGAGCGACCCAGCTACCAGGGCGGCCGGCGAAAAAAGACGATTTATATGTCCATTCTTAGTGCCCGGTGTTGGCCCGACTGTAGCCTTCCGCGTTCTATCGTGACGTGCCAAATGCGTCCCGGCTACGGTACAACGCCGCGTGCTCGCGCGTGTATTCGCGCAAAGGGCCGAGTCGGGCGTCGGACCCGGCGAACTGCTCTCGAGGCTTGATGTAGGTGTGCACGCGGCGGCCTGTCCCTCGGCCATTCTGCAGCGCCTCCACCTCTAGCATCACGCGGCGGTATCCGTCCGGCTCCGTGATCCGCTCCAGCTCGTCCATGGCCGCCAACGCAGCCTCGTCAACTGCAAACACCTGGCCGACAACTCGCTCGCCTTCTCCTACGGCATCGATGAGCCAGGGTGAGAACCGCTCGCCGACCAAGTACAGCGGATAGCGGTCGATGGTCATGAAGTCTCCCGCTACTCGCGCGCCTCTGTTGGTCGCGAAGTTGGGGAAGCCTTCTTTCAGCGTCCCGAAAACGAAAACAAGTTGCGACATTGCTGCTCTCTGGTACCGGTTACAAGCGAATCACGACTGGACGGTCTGGAATTGGCCGGGGGCCGGAGTTTCTAAGAATTGCGCCGACAGGAGGTTGCGACCTCACGCCCGTTACTCGGTGATAGGCCGTATCTCGCACAAGTAGGACTTATGCGCCGCCGTGCCGCTGACCGGATCGCGTGCACCGATGCCGATCAGCAAATTGAGGTTGGCGCCTGTCGGCCCGAACGGGTCGTAGCCGGGCAGGCCGAGTTCGGGGCAGCCCTGCCACCAGCCATGCTCGCCCACCACCACGCGAGGATCGAGGTTCTCGTTGAGGTGGGCTCGAGCACGCACCATGCCTTCTGGCGTTTCGATGGACACCCAGTCACCGTCAGCGATCCCGCGCACCTGCGCCGCGGCAGGGTGCATCGCCACTTCGGGATCGGGCGCATGCTTGCGCAGGCTGCGCAGCGCCCGGTGCTGGCTTTCGCAGAATACCGACGACTTGGCGCTCGTAAGGACCAGCGGGAAACGCACCGCCAAGTCGGGCCGTGCTACCGGGCCGATCGGTGGCTCGACGAATTCGGGCAGCGGCGAATAGCCGTGGTCGAGGAAGACCTGCGAATACAGCTCGAATCGGCGCGAAGGCGTCGCAAAGCCGCGCGGCGCACCGTTCGCGCCGCACTCGGCATGCTTGGCGTAGCGCGTCGCCAGCGGCACGCGCACGCCGCCTGGCGCGGCGCGCAACTGCTCCAGCGTGACACCGGTCGGTGCGAGTTGATGGCGGTAGGCGGCCTCGATGTCGCCGTTCCAGAACTCGGCGCCCAGGCCCAAACGCGTGGCGAGGTCGAACACGATCTCGGTATCGGAGCGCGCTTCGCCGGGCGGCGGAACCACCGTCGTGCGAAGCTGGATCAGCGAGTGGGCGTCCTGGCTCACCTGGAAGCCGATCTGCAGTCCCTCGCGCTCGAAGGCTGAAGCGACCGGCAGCACCACATCGGCCATCTCGGCGGTGGGGTTCATGAACAGGTCCGCGTGCGCGTAGAAGTCGAGCGCCTGCAGCGCCTCGCGCCCGTGACGGCCGTCGGCATGTGCCAGCAGCATGTTGGCACCAAATCCAAGCACGGTGCGCACGGGGTACGGTGTGCCTTCGAGGATTGCCCGGTACAGATCAGAGGCGCAGATGTAGCCCCACCGCGCCGGCCCGAGCGGGCGTTCGACGCGTCCCACCGCCGGCGCCATTGCTCGCGCCGAGGGCAGGTCTTCGCCGGTGATCGGTGCATCCGGCGCAGCCGCAAATAGCACGTTGCCGCCGCGCTGGTCGAACGAGCCTGTCAGGGCGTAAAGCAGCGAAATCGCGCGCGCCGTCTGCGTGACGTTAGCGTGTTGCTCATGCCCGCTGTAGGCGTAGTACGCCGCCGGTCGGGCCTGCCAGATCAGGCGTGCTGCTTCCTCGACCTGGGTCTTCGGGATCCAGCAGGTCGCCTCGACCCTCTCCGGCGGGTAACGCCGGCAAAGCTGCGCGTAGAGCTCGAAGGCAGGCTGGCACAGCACTTCTCCTTGCGGTGTCGGGACACGCACCTCGCCGTGCAGCGCGAGGCTGGCACTGTCGCCATCGTAGCGGCCGGTGGTCGGGTCGTAGCGAACCAGTCGCGCCGCGGCGCCGTCCCAGGCCAGCAGGCGGCCCGCGTCGCCGCTCTCGTCCAGGTCGCGCTCGGTCAACAGGCGCCCCGTGTCGTGGCGCACCAGGTGAGGGCCATTGCTCCACTGGAGGATGAAGTCGCGGTCATACCAGCCACGCTCGATCATCACGTGCGCGAGTCCAAGCGCAAGCGCGCCGTCAGTGCCGGGCCGCACCCGAAGCCACAGGTGCGCCTTGCCCGCCAGGCCGACGCGGCGGGGGTCGATCACGATCAGCTTCATGCCACGCTTGAGCGCCGCCACGGTGGCGGTCGCGTGAGTGAGGCGAGTGAAGCTGGGGTTGTACCCCCACAGGATCAGTACGCCGCTGTTCTCGATCTCCGGCATGGCACCGCCGGCATTGACGCCGAGGCTGGCGATACCGTAGGTGTAGCGGGTCGCGTAACCGCGTCCCCAACCGCAAAGATCGAGCGTGATGCTCGCATTCGGCGTGCCGAAGGCGTTGGCCAGGCGCCGAATGAAGTTGGAGGTGTCTCCGATCGCCGTCGTCGAGGGCGATGGGGCGGTGAAGGCCACCGATTGCGCGCCGTACTGGTGCGCCGTCCGACGCATCTCGGCTGCGATCAAGTCCAGCGCCTCGTCCCAGCCGATCCGCTGCCAGCCGGGGTCCGGATGGCCCTTCGGGTGGGTGCGGCGCAGCGGGTGAGTGAGTCTCAGCGGGTGGTCAGTAAGTTCCGGCGCCGCACGTCCTTTCGCGCAAATCGCTTGTCCGGTCGGGTGCGATGGGTCTGGATCGAGGCGAATGAACCGTCCTGCCTCCACCGTGGCCACGGTGCCGCAGCGGGCAAGGCAAAGGGCGCAGTATCCGTGGACGCGCCGTGTCTGTGTATCAGCGTGACTGGTGGCGGCGCTGTCGGACTCCGCTGCGAGAACTGCCATATGCGCGTCTCCTGAGGCTGCGAACCGGCCGGCGCGGCGTCCTTCATGCCCCGCACCGCGTCTAAGCAATGTACGCCATCGAAGGCAGTGTATGAACGTCTTTTTGGCCGAAGGCAGTAGAGTCTGGCCAAAGCCAAAAACCCATGTGCCTTCGGGCGTTGTTGGAGAAGAAGTGAGCGATCCATCCTTTGCTAAGCGCATCGCGTTGATGAATGCGATGTACAAGCTTCCGGCGCAAGACGCCCCGGTGCTCCCCGCCGACCCCGCAGACCGTCTGCGCAAGTTCAAGGCGACGTTGCTCGATGAAGTCAACGAGATCGACGAGATCGTCGCGGCCTGCGAAAGCAAGGCCGAGCCGGTTGATGTGCTGGTGGCGGTGGCTGACCTTCTGGGTGACGTTATCGTTTATTGCCGCTCCGAGGCATTGAAGTTTGGGCTGCCGCTCGAAGAGGTGCTGGCCATCATCATGGACAGCAACGAAAGCAAGCTGGGCGCCGATGGCAAGCCCATCTACGATGCCAACGGCAAGTTTCTCAAGGGGCCGAACTACTGGAAGCCCGAGCCGAAGATCAAGGCCCTGCTGCAGTCCGCCATCGCGGGCGTAGAGCCCTGACGAGGCTCAGGCGGCCTGGGCAACTGGCTGCTGACTCAGCGTGGCGTCCGTTCAACGGTCACCGTGAATGATCGCTGGGGTAGAAGAGATTGATCTGGACGCGAACGTGATCGGCTCCAATCCGCTCGCTCGAGCAAGCTGTTAGCCACCTGTGGCAGCGTCCTCGGCGCGGAGTTGCACCGCGGCTCAGGCCAGCAAACTCTCGCTCGCTCCCCCAGAGCTGACGTACCTCGCAAAAATCCACTCCGTGGGTAGCGAACTCATCCGGGCACCCGCGCAGATGGACCAGGCACCCGAGCGCCTGCGGCACCTGCTGGCCCGCCAGCGGGACCTGGATGGGTGTTCTGCAACAACGACCATCTGGCGGCGGCGCTGGTCTTCGAGTGCCACCGCCAGGGCTGGGCCGTGCCCGAGCGGTTGGCGATCCTGGGCTTTGGCGATCAGCCGAACGCCCGCGCGTCGATGCCGCAGTTGTCGACCATCCGCATCCGGCGCGCCGAGATGGGCGAGCGTGCGGGGCAGTTGCTGCTGGATCGCCTGGCGGGTCGGGCGCCCGAGGTGCACTGCGTGGACATCGGATTTGACATCGTTGCGCGCGCCAGCACTCAGGCTGGCCAGGGCCGACCTGCAACCGCTGCCTTCAGGCCAAGAGCGCGCCGACCTCTTGCAGCGAGCGCCTAAGCTGGCCAACATCAATCGAACCCACTGATGCGTCGACGCCCAGGCCTGCGGTCATGGCGGCCGCAGTCCCTGCCGCCTGGCCCACCGCCATTGAAATGGTCATGACGCGGATCGCCGCCAGCGCCTGGTGGGTGGCGGAGACGCCCCGGCCGGCCACCAGGGCGTTGTCCAGGCCCTTCGGACACAGGCTGCGATATGGGATCTGATAGGCGTGGTCGTCGCCGAGCGAGGTGTATTCCAGCTCACCACCCGCGGCGGGATGGATGTCGATCGGATAGGCGCCCGCGGCGATCGCATCGTCGAACTGCACTGGTCGCAGCAGCTCTTCGGCGCTCAGGATGTGCTCGCCGTGCACACGGCGCGTCTCGCGGACGCCCACCTGAGTCCCGAAAGCGATCAGACGTCCGCGCTCGCAGCCAGGGACGTGGCTTTGGATGAACTGCGCTGCGCTCCAGGCCTGGCGCCGGCCTTCCATTTCGGCTCGGCCCAGGGCCAGTGCGTCGGTGGCGTCGATCGCCAGACGGCTGATGTTGAACCAGCCGTCGTTCGAATAGGGGTCGCGTGCCAGGTGCAGCGCGGCGCGTGCCAACGCGCCCTGCTCGTAGCCCTGGCGCGCGAGCGCGGCAAGCTCGGAGGCCGGCAGTGCATCCAGTCGGGCGAAGTCGATGGGCCCAAAGCGGAACATCATGGTGGCTGGCTGCAGCGCCTCGCCGTCGTCCAGCGCCAGGAAGTTGGCGCCGGCCTGTCGCATCGCGTCCATGTCACCCGACGCATCCACCAGAACGCGGGGACGCAGGGCGACGGGGCCGCCCTTGGTGAGGACCCGGACGCTGTCGATGCGCTGCCCTTCGCGCGAGACGTCCAGCAGGCTCGCATGCAGCAACGGCTGCACCCCCGCTTCGCCCACCATGTCGTCGAGCACCAGCTTGAGCACCTCGGGCGCGTACTCGACCCGGTCCATGCGGTGGCCGGTCGACATGACGAAGGTCTGGTGTTCGCCCGCCGCACCGTAGCGGCGCAGCCGCTCGACCACCTCCTGCGCCAGGCCTGCAACGACTGGGCGGCCGTTGGCTGTCTGCCAGCTGTTGAACTGCGCGACGGCGCCAGCCGTGGCGTTGCCGCCCAGGAAGCCGTAGCGCTCGAGCAGCACCACCTGTGCGCCGTTGCGGGCCGCGGCCACGGCGGCCATGGTGCCT
>JAFECZ010000138.1 GCA_018241905.1 Pseudomonadota bacterium | reverse complement strand
AGAGCGCCAGCATCCGTCAGGCTGACCGAGCGGGTCGAACGGTTCAGCAGCCGCACGCCGAAGCGCTCTTCCAGCTCGGCGATGTACTTGCTCACCGTGGCCTTGGACATGCTGAGCTTCGTGGCCGCGCGAGAGAAGTTGCCCTGCTGGGCTACTTCACGAAAGGTCTTGATGAGGTCGAGGCTGTCCATGTATTTGTGAGCGATTGTTTCGGTATTCGAGCGATTCCTGGGTTACTGACTCTTCAAAGTCTGGATTGTTTCGATAACGTGAACACGGTGATTCGATTTTCGAGGGTTTCCACCTAGGAATTTCCACCAAAATTCGCTGCACAGGCAAGCAATTCAGCAAGCCTGGGTGAACAAGGCCCGAGCGAGGAGGCCGTCCCGGAAAAAGGGGCGACTACACCCACCAGACCCGTTCGAATTTTTGTTGAACATCCAAAGGAACTGAATCATGAACACCGCCAGCAAGATCATCGCCGCCGCAGCCGTTGCCCTTTTCGCAGCCGCCGGCGCCTCCGCCGAGGAATACCAGGGCGTCATTACCGTGAACAGCCAGGCCAGCCGCGCTGACGTGCAAGCCAGCGCCGTGGCTGCCGCCAAGGCCGGCACCAACCTGTATGGCGACGCCGCCAACGCAGGCGTGACCCAGGTGGCCGGCAACGTGGATCGCAACGCTGTCCGCGCCCAGGCTGTCGCCGCCGCACACGATCCGGTGCAGAACCTGGACCGCAAGGCTTTCGTGAACAGCCAGATCCCGCAGCAGTACACCAACGGTTCGCTGGCCCTGCGTCGTCAGCAATCGCAACAACAAGCTTCGCTGTAATTCCCGGCCGTCAAGGCTTTTCAACCCAACCGGTCACTTAACACCAACCACAAGGACCTCGTCATGAAGACTTCGCATCTTTTCGCCGCCGTCGCACTGGCCTCCCTCGCAGCTGCCGGCGCGCAGGCTGAAACCTACGAAGGCGTGCAAGCGCCGGTGTCGGCCAAGAGCCGCTCCGACGTCCAGGCCCAGGCCGTTGCCGCGGCAAATGCCAAGGACCAGAACGTGGTCCGCGGCTCGCGCGGCGCGGAAACGGTTGCAGTGTCGCGTGACCGCTCGGGCGTGGAAGCCGAAGCCATCCGCGCTGCGGCTGCACCCGACCAGAACGTGACCGCAGGCTCGAAGGTCAACAGCAAGGTCATCTCCACGATGCCCAACCCGGTCGACGCGCGCGCTGAAGCTGCCAAGCAAGGCAGCAGCAAGCTGTAATTCCCGAAGAGAGTCGGTAGGTTTCGAGACCCGGGCCGGCCAGCGCGAAAGCGCTGGCCGGCTTTGTTCTTGAAGCGGCTACTGTGTGGTGCGCGCGAGGTAGCGCTTGCGCCAGAACACCGCCACCAGCACCACGGCGATGATCAGCATCGAGGCCATGGCGATCCAGAAGCCATCGGCCTTGTGCAGCAGCGGAATGGTGTCGAAGTTCATGCCGAAGATCCCGGCAATCAGGTTCAGCGGCAGGAACACGGCGGTGAGTACGGTGAGCACCCGCATGATGTCGTTGGTTCGGTGGCTCTGGATGCTGAAGTGCATCTGCACGGCCGTCTCGGCGTCCAGCTCGAGGCGGCGTACGTGGTGCAGCACCCGCTCGATGTGCTCGAGCACGTCGCGGCTTCGCACCAGCACCAGTTCGCGCTCCCGGGTGGCCGTCGATACGGAGGGCGGCGGCAGGGTTTCCATCTCGTCGATCCAGTCCTGGATGGCGTCGCGCTGGTCCTCGCAGATCTCGAGCAGGTGCCGCAGCGACTGCCGCGCCTTCATCAGCGCGCTCCAGTTGTTGAAGCGGCTGCGTGCATCGGTGAGTTCGGTCTGCCAGTGGTCCAGTTGCTTCGAGAGCTCGCGCCGCAGGTCGAGGTAGCCGTCCACGATGTGATTGACCACCCGCAGCATCAGGTCGGCAGGGCTGGTGGGCAGCCGCGCCGAGATGGCCCGTTCGTCCAGCGCTGGCGCCGAGCCGCCCGCGGCAACCGCCACCAGCTTGTCGGCAAATGTGTCGCGCACCTGGATGTCGTGCGGATGGACCGAGAGCAGGACCCGGTCGAAAACCGCGAAGCCGACGGGCCGGGTGTCGACGCGCCGCAAGGCCGGCGGCCCGCTGGTGGGCCGCGGTGCCGCGCCGGCGGCCTCTTGCAGAGGTTGGGCTGCGGGCGGGGGGGCGCCGTCCGCGGCAGTGGATGCGCTGGCCAGGCGACGGATGACCAGCACGTCGTAGTCCGAGGTGTAGTCGTAGTGCGAAGGCAGTTGCTCGTTGAGCAGGTCGCTCACGTGCAGGTCGACCAGCTGGGTGCCGCACAGCGACTGCAGGATGGCCTGCACCTCGGGCAGGGTCGTGCGCAGCTCGTCGCGCGTCAGCGAGACCCAGAGGTACGCGTTCTGGCAGGCGCCGGGCAGGGCCAGCTGCGCCAGCGCCTGGTGTTCGCTGACCTTGGTGTTGCTGATCTCGAAGATGCGCATGGCGCGCGGGTCACCCCTTCTGTTGCTGCTGCAGCAGCAGCCGCGCGGCGTCCCGCGCGAAATAGGTCAGCACGCCGTCCGCACCGGCACGCTTGAAGGCCAGCAGGCTCTCGAGCATCACCGCGTCGTGGTCGAGCCAGCCGTTCTGGGCGGCGGCCTTGAGCATGGCGTACTCGCCGCTCACCTGATAGGCGAAGGTCGGCACGCTGAACTGGTCTTTCACGCGGCGCACGATGTCCAGGTAGGGCATGCCGGGCTTGACCATGACCATGTCGGCGCCTTCGGCGATGTCCATGGCCACCTCGCGCAATGCCTCGTCGCTGTTGCCCGGGTCCATCTGGTAGACCTTCTTGTTGCTCTTGCCCAGGTTGGCGGCCGAGCCGACGGCGTCGCGGAAAGGGCCGTAGAAGGCGCTGGCGTACTTTGCGCTGTAGGCCATGATCCGGGTGTGCACCAGGCCGGCCGCCTCCAGCGCCTGGCGGATGGCGCCGATGCGCCCGTCCATCATGTCGCTGGGCGCCACGATGTCCACGCCGGCCTGGGCCTGGGCGATGGCCTGCCGGGTCAGCACCTCGACGGTCGGGTCGTTCAGGATGTAGCCGGTGTCGTCCAGCAGTCCGTCCTGGCCATGGCTCGTATAGGGATCCAGGGCAACGTCGGTCATCACCCCCAATTCGGGAAACCGGTCCTTGAGCGCCGCCACCACGCGCGGGATGAGCCCGTCAGGATTGAAGGCCTCGTCGCCTGCCGGGGTCTTGAGCTTGGGGTCGATGACCGGAAACAACGCCATCACCGGAATGCCCAGGTCCACGCACTCCTGGGCCACGGGCAGCAACAGATCCAGGCTCAGCCGTTCGACGCCGGGCATGGACGGCACGGCGTCGCGCTGCTGGCTGCCTTCCTGGACGAACACCGGATAGATCAGGTCGTGGGGACTGAGCGCGTGTTCGCGCACGAGGTTTCGGGTGAACGCGTCGCGGCGAAGCCGGCGCGGCCGGCCGGCCGGGAAGGGGGCGAAGGCGGGAATTGGGCGGGTCATCCGGAAAATTGTGCCTCAAGGCGGTGGGCTGTTGTATTTTTGGAACGATCGTTCGTCCCAATTAACCCTTGGTTACGAGAACTAAAGTGCTCGTGATGTGATGTGCGACAAGTAAATCCTTTGGTGATCTTGCTTGAAAGATCCTGGTTGCTTTGTTAAATTCGTTAGTGGGCGGCTTGCCGCTCCCCGCTTTTCCTCCCTGAGCGGGTGCCTTGATGTGTGACAGCAAAAGGGCTTCCCGCCCGGCGTTTATTCGCCGGGCTTTTTTTTGCCCGGAAACAACCGCTGCGCGGTGGTGGTGGCCGGCGGCATCGGCTGGCGTTCAGACGGGCGCCACTAAACTTTCCCGATGCTCTGGATCAAATCGTTCCACATTGTCTTTATCGCCAGCTGGTTTGCCGGCCTCTTCTATTTGCCGCGCATCCTGGTGAACCTGGCGATGGTGCCGCCAGGATCCGAGGCCGAGCGGACTCGCCTGCTTCTCATGGCGCGCAAGCTCTATCGTTTTTCCACGATGCTGGCGGTGCCGGCCGTGGGCCTGGGCCTGTGGCTCTGGCTGGGCTATGGAATCGGCCTGGGGGCCGGCAACGGGTGGATGCACGCCAAGCTCCTGCTGGTGCTGATGGTCGTGGGCTATCACCATGCTTGTGGCGTGCTTCTGCGCCGATTCGAGTCCAACTCCAACCGCCGCAGCCACCGCTGGTACCGCTGGTTCAACGAAGTGCCGGTGCTGCTGCTGCTGGCCATCGTCATCCTGGTGGTGGTCAAGCCATTCTGATGGCGCAATCCGGTCACAAATCCGCTGCGTTTCCGCTGGCGCTGGCCTACACGGCGCTGGTCGTCTACGCGAGCCTCTATCCGTTTTCCGATTGGCGCGACCAGGGCATTGCACCCTGGGCCTTCGTGACGGCGCCCTGGCCCAAGTACTGGACGGCCTTCGACTTCGGCATCAACGCTGCCGGCTATCTGCCGCTGGGCTTCCTGGGGGCGATCTCGATCCTGCGCCATCGTCCGGGAATGCCCGCGGCGCTGGCCGTGGCGCGGGCCGCCCTTGCCGCGTCGGCGCTGTCGTTCCTCATGGAGACGCTGCAGAGCTACCTGCCGGTGCGCGTTCCGTCGAATGTGGACTGGGCCCTGAATTCGGCCGGCGCCCTGGCCGGCGCCGTGCTGGCCGGGCTGCTCGAACGAATCGGCGGGGTGGCCCACTGGGGGCGCCTGCGGGGCACCTGGTTTGTCGACGAGGCGCGTGGTGGGCTGGTGTTGCTGGCCCTCTGGCCGGCGGCCCTGCTGTTCCCGGCGGCCGTGAGCTTTGGCCTCGGCCAGGTCTTCGAGCGGCTGGAAGATGCCGTTGCCGACTGGCTGACCGACACCCCGTTCATCGACTGGCTTCCGGTGCGGCAATTCGAACTGGAGCCGCTGGTGCCGGCGGCCGAGCTGCTGTGCGTATTTCTCGGGGCGCTGGTGCCGTGCCTGCTGGCCTACGTGGTGGCGCGTTCGCTGCGGCGCAGGGCGATGCTGCTCCCGATCACGCTGTTGGTGGGCATTGCCGCCAGCGCCCTGTCGGCCCTGCTGAGCTGGGGGCCGCAGCATGCCTGGGCCTGGTTCGACCTGCCGGTACGCGTCGGCGTGGTGGCCGCGGCACTGGTCGGCGCGGCGTTGCTGCCGGCGCCGCGGCGCCTGTGCGCGGCGCTGGCCTTGATCGCAATCGTCGTACAGCTTGGCCTGATCAATGGGGCGCCCGAAAGCGCCTATTTCGCACAGACCCTGGCCACCTGGGAGCAGGGGCGCTTCATCCGCTTCAACGGCCTGGCCCAGTGGCTGGGCTGGCTCTGGCCCTTTGTCACGATGGGCTACCTGGTTGCCGTTCTGTCGCGCGATATCCGGCAATCCTAAAATTCCGCGATGACCCAAGCCAGCCAGGGCTACTACGCCCGCCACATCTTCTTCTGCCTCAACGAACGCAAGAACGGCGAGGAGTCCTGCGCGCAGTTCAAGGCGCAGGAAGGCTTCGACCACTGCAAGGCGCGCATCAAGAAGGAGGGACTGTCCGGGCCGGGCCAGATCCGCGTCAACAAGGCCGGCTGCCTGGACCGCTGTGCGGGCGGGCCGGTGGCGGTTGTCTATCCGGAAGGCGTCTGGTACAGCTACGTGGACCAGGCGGACATCGACGAAATCGTTGATTCGCACCTCAAGAACGGCAAGGTGGTCGAGCGCCTGGTGCTGCCGCCGGACGTCGGTCGCTGATCCGATACGAAAGGCCCGCACCGATGAATTCCCGTACCGAGAAACTGACGTTGCAAGGCGTCGCCGGCGCCATCGAGGCGCTGCGCGATGCGCCCGCCGAAGGCGTGGCGCCGCAAGGCATCGCCGTCATTGCGCACCCCCATCCCCTGTTCGGCGGGACCATGGACAACAAGGTCGTCCAGACGCTGGCCCGCGCCTTCGTGGCCAACGGCTGGACGGCGCTGCGCTTCAACTTTCGCGGGGTCGGATCCAGCGCCGGCGCGCATGACGAAGGGCGCGGCGAGTGCGAGGACTATCTCGCCGTGGTCGAGCAGGCCGCAGGGCAGGGGCCGCTGGCCATTGCCGGGTTCTCGTTTGGCGCCTTCGTCGCCACGAAGGCGCTGAGCCGGTTGTGGAGCACGCGCGAGGTGCGGCAGATCGTGCTGGTGGGCACGGCGGCATCGCGCTTTGAAGTGCCCGAGCTGCCGCTCGAGGCGCACGACCGCACGCTGGTGCTCCATGGCGAGCACGACGACACCGTGCCGCTGGCGGCAGCCATGGATTGGGCTCGCCCGCAGACACTTCCTGTCACAGTAGTTCCGGGGGGCGGTCATTTCTTTCACGGACAATTGCCGCTCTTGAAAAACCTCGTGAGCCGCCACTTGCGCGCGGGCGAGCGTCCCTGATCCCGGGGCCTGAAAGGTCCCCTTTCTCGTTCCATGAATCGTTTCTCGAAAGCGCTTCGCGCGCTGGCGCTGGCTGCCATTGCGCCGCTCTGCCTGGCCGCTGCCCATGCACAGGCACCCGTCCCGCCCGAAATCGCCGCACGCAGCTACCTGCTGCTGGATGTCACCGCCAACCAGGTCCTGGCCCAGAAGGACATCGACGCGCCGCTCGAGCCGGCATCGCTGACCAAGCTGATGAGCGCCTACCTGGTCTTCGATGCGCTCAAGGCCAGGAAGATCACCCTGGCGCAGACCCTGCCGGTGAGTGCCCGCGCGGCGAAGATGCCGGGCTCGCGCATGTTCATCGACCCGAAGATGCAGGTGACGGTGGAAGACCTGATCAAGGGCCTGGTCGTGCAGTCGGGCAACGATGCCACGGTGGCGCTGGCCGAAGGGGTGGGCGGAACGGTCGAGCACTTCGTCGAAATGATGAACGACCAGGCCAGGGCCCTGGGCATGAAGAACACGGTCTTCAAGAACCCCGAGGGCCTGCCGGCCCCGGGACACGTGACCACCGCGCGCGACCTGGGCATCCTGGCTACGCATCTGATCCGCGACTTTCCGCAGGACGTTGGCTACTACGCGATCAAGAAGTACCGCTACCCGGGAACGCCCTCCACCAACGACACCAACCGCAATGCGCTGCTGTTCCGCGATCCCACCGTGGACGGACTCCAGACCGGCCATACCGATGCCGCCGGCTATTCGATGGTCGCCACCGCCAGGCGCGATTTCCCCAATCTGACGCTCGGGCGCCGCTTGCTGGCCATCGTGATCGGCGCAAGCAGCGAGACGGCGCGCGCCAACGAATCGCAAAGGCTCCTGAACTGGGGCTATACCGCCTTCGATGCCGTGCGCCTGTTCGACGGCGGCCAGGCGGCCGCCACGCCGCGTGTCTGGAAGGGCAAGTCCAACGAGCTGAAGCTGGGGCGTTTCGAGCCCATCGTGGTGGCCGTGCCGGCCGGCACGGCCAGCAAGATCACGACCCAGGTGGCGCGGCCAGAGCCCCTGGTTGCTCCGTTCACCAAGAACCAGAGCGTGGGCACGCTCAAGGTCATGTTGGGCGACCAGCCCGTGACCGACGTGCCCCTGGTGACGCTGGAGCCCGTGGAGCAAGCAAGTGTGATGGGCCGAGCCTGGGACGCTGTGCGCCTCTGGATCAAATAGCAGCGCGCCGGCTGGATTTGACCCGGGCGCATCGAGCGATCGGCTTGGGTGGCTAGGGTTTCCATTGCCCCATATGCCCTCGCTGGCTATAATCGAGGGCTTTTCGGAATTTTCCGAAGGGTTTCACGTTCTCGTTATCTGCGGCCTTCCTGCTTCAAGTTCCCGAAGCGGGGTCACGAAGGCCGGTTGCCCCGAGAGGGGTCTGATGACTTTTTGGGATTATTTTTTACATGCCAACCATCAATCAACTGGTGCGTCAGGGCCGCGAAGTCGAAAAGACGAAGTCGAAGAGCCCTGCCATGCAGAACTCCCCGCAACGTCGCGGTGTCTGCACCCGGGTCTACACCACGACCCCCAAGAAGCCGAACTCCGCTCTGCGCAAGGTCGCCAAGGTGCGCCTGACCAACGGTTTCGAAGTCATTTCCTACATCGGCGGCGAAGGCCACAACCTGCAGGAACACAGCGTCGTGCTGGTTCGCGGCGGTCGTGTCAAGGACTTGCCCGGTGTGCGCTACCACATCGTCCGCGGTTCGCTGGACCTGCAAGGCGTGAAGGATCGCAAGCAGTCGCGTTCCAAGTACGGCGCGAAGCGTCCGAAGAAGGCCTAAGCCTTCTTGTTTTGTTCAACGGTGTTCGGTCGCCTTGGCGGGCGCATCGAGCGTAGTGACCCGGTGTCGGGTCGAGTAAGTGAGAGTCTCGCTTGGCTCTCGCGGCATCCGAAACGGTGCCAACTGAAGCAAAGAGGTTAAGAAAATGCCACGTCGTCGCGAAGTTCCCAAACGTGAAATCCTGCCGGACCCGAAGTTCGGCAATGTCGAGCTGTCCAAATTCATGAACGTGATCATGGAAGGCGGCAAGAAGGCTGTTGCCGAGCGCATCATCTACGGCGCGCTCGACTTCATCGAGCAGAAGAACCCGGGCAAGGACCCGCTGGAAGCCTTCACCATCGCCATCAACAACGTCAAGCCGATGGTGGAAGTGAAGTCCCGCCGCGTCGGTGGCGCGAACTACCAGGTGCCCGTCGAAGTGCGCCCGGTCCGTCGCCTGGCCCTGTCGATGCGCTGGATCAAGGAAGCCGCCCGCAAGCGCGGCGAGAAGTCGATGGCCCTGCGCCTGGCCAACGAACTCATGGAAGCCACCGAAGGCCGTGGCGGCGCCATGAAGAAGCGCGATGAAGTGCATCGCATGGCAGAAGCCAACAAGGCCTTCAGCCACTTCCGCTTCTAAGAGCCTGGGTTTAAGCGCCCTTTTCAAATACTGGCTGGAAGCCCGACCCACCGTGTGGTGGGCGGGCTTTCATCCGTTAACGGAGTAATTTCTCATGTCCCGCAAGACCCCCATCGAGCGCTACCGCAACATCGGTATCTCGGCGCACATCGACGCCGGCAAAACCACGACGACCGAGCGCATCCTGTTCTACACCGGCGTGAACCACAAGATCGGCGAAGTGCACGACGGTGCCGCCACGATGGACTGGATGGAGCAGGAGCAAGAGCGCGGCATCACGATCACCTCGGCTGCCACCACCTGCTTCTGGAAGGGCATGGACCTGTCCTTCCCCGAGCACCGCATCAACATCATCGATACCCCTGGGCACGTGGACTTCACCATCGAGGTGGAGCGTTCCATGCGCGTGCTCGACGGCGCCGTGATGGTCTATGACTCGGTCGGCGGCGTGCAGCCCCAGTCGGAAACCGTCTGGCGCCAGGCCAACAAGTACAAGGTGCCCCGCCTGGCATTCGTGAACAAGATGGACCGCATCGGCGCCAACTTCTTCCGCGTGCGCCAGATGATGGTGGACCGCCTGAAGGCCAACCCCGTGCCGATCGTGATCCCGATCGGTGCCGAAGACAACTTCAAGGGCGTGGTCGACCTGCGCAAGATGAAGGCCATCCTGTGGGACGACGCCTCGCAGGGCATGAAGTTCGACTACGCCGACATCCCGGCCGAGCTGGCTGAAACCGCCAAGGAATGGCGCGAGAAGATGGTCGAGGCGGCTGCCGAGGCTTCGGAAGAGCTGATGAACAAGTACCTCGAAGAGGGCGACCTCACCGAGGAAGAGATCACGTTGGGTCTGCGTACCCGCACCATCGCCGGCGAAATCCAGCCGATGCTGTGCGGCTCCGCCTTCAAGAACAAGG
This sequence comes from Pseudomonadota bacterium, assembly GCA_018241905.1. Lineage (GTDB taxonomy): Bacteria > Pseudomonadota > Gammaproteobacteria > Burkholderiales > Burkholderiaceae_C > Variovorax. Next base: position 1,478 of record JAFECZ010000138.1, on the reverse strand, counting down.
GCGTGCAGCGCATGCTGGACGCCGTCATCGAACTCATGCCCTCGCCGCTGGACATCCCGCCGGTGCAAGGCACGGACGAAGACGAGAAGGAAGTCAGCCGCAAGGCCGACGACTCCGAGAAGTTCTCGGCCCTGGCGTTCAAGCTGATGACCGACCCGTATGTGGGCCAGCTGACTTTCGTGCGCGTGTACTCGGGCGTGCTGTCCAAGGGTGACAGCGTGTTCAACCCGGTCAAGGGCAAGAAGGAGCGCATCGGCCGTATCGTTCAGATGCACGCCAACGAGCGCCTGGAAGTGGACGAAATCCGCGCCGGCGACATCGCTGCCTGCGTGGGCCTGAAGGACGTGACCACCGGCGAAACGCTGTGCGACCCGGATGCCGTCGTGACGCTGGAGCGCATGGAGTTCCCCGAGCCCGTGATTGCGCAGGCCGTCGAGCCCAAGACCAAGGCCGACCAGGAAAAGATGGGCATCGCCCTGCAGCGCCTGGCTCAGGAAGACCCGTCGTTCCGCGTGCGTACCGACGAAGAATCGGGCCAGACCATCATCTCCGGCATGGGCGAACTGCACCTCGAAATCATCGTGGACCGCATGAAGCGCGAGTTCGGCGTGGAAGCCAACGTCGGCAAGCCGCAGGTGGCCTACCGCGAAACCATCCGCAAGACGGTCGAGGACGTGGAAGGCAAGTTCGTTCGCCAGTCGGGCGGCAAGGGTCAGTACGGCCACGTCGTGCTCAAGATCGAGCCGCAGGAGCCGGGCAAGGGCTTCGAGTTCGTCGACGCCATCAAGGGCGGCGTGGTGCCGCGCGAGTTCATCCCCGCGGTGGAGAAGGGCCTGATCGACACGCTGCCCAACGGCGTGCTGGCCGGCTACCCGGTGGTGGACGTGAAGGTTACGCTGACCTTCGGCTCCTACCACGACGTGGACTCGAACGAAAACGCGTTCAAGATGGCTGCGTCCATGGGCTTCAAGGATGGTTGCCGCAAGGCCAACCCCGTCATCCTCGAGCCGATGATGGCCGTTGAAGTCGAAACGCCTGAAGACTACGCCGGCAACGTGATGGGCGACCTGTCGTCCCGCCGCGGCATGGTGCAGGGCATGGACGACATGGTCGGCGGTGGCAAGACCATCAAGGCCGAAGTGCCGCTGTCGGAAATGTTCGGCTACTCCACCACGCTGCGTTCGATGTCGCAAGGCCGTGCCACGTACACGATGGAGTTCAAGCACTACGCCGAAGCGCCGAGGAACGTGGCGGAAGCCATCGTCGCGGCCCGCACGAAGTAACAAGTCAAGAATCGGGATGGCCTTCGGGCCGTCTCGCTTCAGCCCGTCTTCGATCCCGTGCCTCTCGTTGCCCGTGGCGAGAGAAGCAGCAACAGGATGCAGACGTAAAACCAACACACGGGCCAGCTCTTTCAAGGATTGAAAATGGCAAAAGGAAAGTTTGAGCGCACCAAGCCGCACGTGAACGTGGGCACG
>JAFECZ010000137.1 GCA_018241905.1 Pseudomonadota bacterium | reverse complement strand
AGGTGGAGCCCGAAGTGCAGTCGGATGCCATGCCGGTGTTGGGGTACGGAATGGGCACACCGGGCGGCGTTGCCGGCGTCAGCGGCGGCGTGAAGCACACGTCCGGAAAGGCGCAGATGGACTTGCCCGCCGCCGCCTTGCACGACACCTCCATGTTGTTGGCGTAGACCTGGTTGGACATCTCAGGCGCCCCGGTAGTGCAGCGTCACCGCGGCACGCTGCCCGCCGTCGTTGGCCATGTGGGCCAAGATGGCTGGGCCGTTGGCGTAGTCCTTGCGGCAGGCCGTGTCCGCGACCGCAATCACGCTGGCACCAACCAATGCACCGGCCTCGCCGGTGCATTCGGCCGGATGCCAGATGTCGAAGGCTGTCTTGCGCTGGCGCAGGGTACGGCTCAGCGCCAGCGCCGCCTCCTTGAAGTAGTACTGCTCGCCCGAAACATCCGTGATACGGAACGACATGTCGTGCATCTGCAGGCCGGCTTGCCCCAGCGCGGACTTGATGGCCGCGCTCAAGCCCTCGGCGCGCAACGGCTCTTCCGAGTCGATGTGCGCGGCCTCCTTGCCGAAGCCGATGCCGCCGACGAGCAGCGCCTGCGAATCCTGGTCAGCCGGCTCGACCAGCAACGCACCCGCACCTTCGCCGGGTATGAACCCGTTGGAATTGACCTCGGTCAGCAACCGAGATTGCCGATCGTAGTGGCTCAGCGTGGGCCAGTTGAGCAGGCTGTCGGTGGCCGCGATCAGGACCCGGCCGATGCCCGGGCGCGCCAGCAGATGCCGCGCCTGCGCCAAGGCCAGGGCCACGCTGACACGACCTTGCGGCACGATGGCCGAGCCGGCGTGAAAGTGCATCCCGAGTTCGGTTTCGATCATGCCGAAAAGGTGGTCGTCCAGGTTCTGCAGTCGCCCCGGCCGGTCGCGCTCCGCCACGCACAGCAGCAGCGGAAGTTTCGGCCATTCGGTGCGCGGCAGTTCGACCAACGCCTCGTCGATGGCCAGCGCGGCCATGCGCGCGAGCTTCTCAATGCCTCGCCAGGGCTGCTCCAGCGCGACCTGATGGGCCATGATCCATTGCCCCGTCGAGTCGATGAAGCGCGTCTCGCTGGGGTTGGTGATCTTTGCGCGCATCGCCGCGCACGCGGCCGGCGCACTCAGTCCCACGGAGGTCACCAACCCCGTCTTGCGGATGGCCAAGGGCATGCCGCTCATGACTGCGCCTGCGAAGGATGTGGCCGATCCATGGGCACCATCACCACAGGAATCGGGAAAGCCACCTGCTCCCGTTGCTGCCACCAGTCCCGCCCCTTCTTGCCCACCAGCACTTGCGCAATCTCGAACATGTTCTTCTTCAAGGGCCGCGCCACGCGCCAGGTGAGCGTGAAGCGCCCGGCATCCGGCTCGATCACCACGGTGTCGAGTTGCGCCGTGTAGTCTTCGCGCTCACCCTTCTTGGGAAACACATGCACCGGCGCCACCAGGTGCGGAATGGTGAAGCGCGAGAGGCCCTGCGGCGTGAGGTTGGCCAGCGCCACATCGACCGGGCCGCGCGCAAGCGCCTCCAGCGGCAGTTGCTGGTCGGCCGGCGCGGCCTGGTAGTAGCGCTCGTCGAAGTCCGGCGGCAGGAACGGAAAGTGATCGGCCAGCCAGGCATCGTCGTAAGTCCCCGCAAAGCATGAGCGCGTGGACCAGCCGCGACCCACCGGGCCGAAGGCCATGGGCCGATAACTGCCTCCAGGCTCTCGTACAGGCTGCCCGACCTCTTCGGTCGTCGGCATGGGCGCACCATCCACCCACTCGGCGCGCAAGTGCTTGTGAAAGCCCCGCCCCACCGGATTGGGCATGAAGGCGGCATGCTGGGCCGGGTCCTCGTGGCGCAGGTCGCTGCCGCCGAAGGCCAGGTCGTAGGAGATGGGCTGGCGCACGAAGGCAACCGGCGCTGCGGCACTCACCCCGGCCATGCCCGCCTCCCAATGGCGCTCGCCGACCACGGCGAACACCTTCTGCCAGTCGCCGATTCGCATGCCCACTTCGCAGCGCCCCACGGGCCGCCCCTGCGGCGCATGGGCGCTGCCCACCAGCAGGATGTCGCAGGCATGCTTGCGCGGCGCGAAGTCGACCTCGTGGACCGGTGCGGACAGGCCCGGCTCGCCGGTGAAGGTGTCGGCCATCACCAAGGGCAGCTGCTCCTCGGCCAGCGCAAAGTGGCCCGCGGGCTCGTTTGGCTCCGGCATGCGGAAGGTGCCCTTGATCACCACCACCAGAAGTTCCCGCCCACTGGGCTCCAGGCCCATGGTGTAGCCGGTGGTCATTCGGGTGGCGTTGATCAACTCCATGGCCTGGCGCTTTGCCCTCGCTTCAATTCAACTGCACCGAACCGCCCTTGACGCGGTTGACGCCGGTAGAGCGGCTCGACACATAGCTGCCCTGGATCAGGACCTTGCCCGCCTTGGTCAGCGTGATGCTCGCCTTGCCGCAGCGAAGCACCAGTTCCTGCCGGGCGCTGAGCACCATGCGCTCGCCGTCGGCGTCCACGTCCACCTGGGCCGGCACCTGGGCCAGCGGCCAGCCGGCGCCGGGCTCGCGCAGCACGCCCGTCACAAGCGGCTTGCCTGCGTCGCCGTCCTCGAACACGAGCGTCACGCGCTTGCCGATGTGGGCGCCATGCAGGTCCACCGTACTGCGCGCCGGCAGCGCCGCGCTGCCGGACTGGCCGGCGTAACACACCAGCGCGGTGTAGCCGCCGTCCGTCAACGCCAGCAGCTCGCCGATCACGACGGACGGCAACGGCGCGGGAGTCTGGCGCGCAGGCGCGGCCATCAGCGCCTGCCAGGCAGGATCGGGTGCGCCGTCCGTGCGCAGTTCCTGCTCCAGCACGGCCGCCCCTTCGTTCCAGTGCAATTCGATGTCTTCGCGTCTGCTCATGGCCTCGCCCCTGGTTGCGCTTTGCTCGTCATCAGTTCTGCAGGATCTTCGAGCCCTTGATCACCACGTCGCTGCTCGCCTTGACGTTGATCTTTCCCGAGCCCTCGATCGTGATGTCCTTGCCCTTGATGGTGATGGTCCCGTCCTTCTTCATCGTGATGCTGGCGCTGCCCGTCACGATGGAAATGGAGTCGCCGGCGTTGATGCTCAGGTTCTTCGACACCGACAGCGCATCGTCCTTGCCCACGCTGGTGCTGCGCCCGCCGCCCACGCTGCGCGACTCGTCCGAGCCCACGTCGGTCGACAGGTTGGCGCCCACCGACAGCGAGCAGTCCGCGCCCACATTCGTCGTCTGGTTCGCGCCCACGGTAATGGCCTGCGCAGCCCCCACCGTCACCTCCTGCGCCGCACCCACGCTGATGGTCTCGTTCACCCCCACCGTGTGGGTGCGCTGCAGCGCCACCGTCGCAGTCTCGCTGGCGCCCACCGTGATGGTGCGGTTGGCCCCGATGCTGATGGTCTCGTTGCTGCCCACCGTCTCGGTGCGGTTCGATCCGATCGTGATCGTCTCGTTGCTGCCGACCATCTCCGTGCGGTTCGAGCCGATGGTGATGTGCTCGTTGCTGCCCACCTTCTCGGTGCGGTTCACGCCGATGGTGATGGTCTCGTTGTTGTCGACCGTCTCGGTGCGGTCATGCTTGACGTGCGTGGTCTCGTCGTGGTCGATGGTCTTGGTGCGGTCGTGGCCCACCGTGTGGGTCTCGTCGTTCTCCACCGAGATGTCCTGGTTCTTCTCCGCATGCAGGTACACCTGCTCGCTGCCCTTCTTGTCGTCGAAGCGGAACTCGTTGCAGTTGGCGGCGCTGCCCTTGGGGGTGGATCGCGTCCTGAAGCCGCTTTGCGTGTGGCTGTCGAAAGGTATGGGCTGGTCGTCGTTGTAGACGCGGCCGATGATGATGGGGCGGTCGGGGTCGCCGTTGAGGAAGTCGACGATCACCTCCTGCCCGATGCGCGGAATGAAGTAGCCGCCCCAACCCTTGCCGGCCCAGGGCTGCGACACGCGCACCCAGCAGGTGGACTTCTCGTTGCTCTCGTCGTAGCGGTCCCAGTGGAAGTGCACCTTCACCCGGCCGAATTCGTCGGCATCGATCTCCTTGCCCTCGGCCCCCACCACGATGGCGCTCTGCGGACCGGGCATGGTGGTGCGCGGCGTCAGGCGCGGCGGGCGGAACGGCGTGTTCGACGGCAGCAGCGTGACCAGGAAGGTGCCGCTGCCGCGCATGGGCGCGATCAGGTCGGGCGTGCCGTACAGGATGTCGTGCATCGCGTCGGGCCAGTCGGCATTGATGGGGTCTTCCGCCAGCATCTCCTGCAGCACGCGGCCGTTGCGCTGCACGTTGCCGGCGTTGGCGTCCAGCCCCTCGTAGCCGGGGTGCGCCAGGACGAAGGCGCAGCCGGCCACCAGGTAGTCGGTATCCGCCTCGCCCATGGGATGGCCGTGGAAGGTGAAGGTGCGGCCCACCGCCACGTCCGGCCAGTGGGTGATGGCCCAGTTCACGCGGCGGCGCGCGGCCAGCTCCTCCATGCGTACCTTGGCGGCATCGTCGGTGTCGTCGTTGCGCAGGTAGCCGCCCGGGAACTCGAAGGATTCCAGGTCGGCCAGCTCGTGCGTGTCGGGGTCGCCCTTGTCGGCGGCCAGCTTCTTCTTCACCGCCTTGAAGTCGCTGTCGCGCGAGGCGTACTTGCCGGTGTTGAGGCGCCGCGAGTCGATCCACCAGCTGATCTCGTTGAACCGCGCCTCGGTCGCGCCGAAGGGGATGTAGTTCATCGTGCCTTCCACCGGCAGCTTCTTGTGGGCCACGTCGCTGGTGTCGGCCATGTACATGGTGCCGGGGGCCTCGTGCGCGTCGAACCAGTAGTAGATGCCCTCGTCCTCCAGCAGGCGCGACAGGTAGTTGTAGTCGCTCTCCTGGTGCTGCACCGAGTAGCGCCGCGGCTCGTGGGTGCCGATGACCTTGTCGGACTTGGTCTTCTTGAAGCGCTTGATGGGGCTGTCCTCCACCACCGCATCGAAGATGGCCAGCACCTTCTTGTCCTGGAGGATGCGCGAGTTGACGCGCTTGGTGAGCAGCCAGTACCACGAGCGCAGGCTGATGCGGTATTCGAAGTAGCGGCCTACGTGGCCGCGGCGCATGAAGCGCACCGCATGGCCCTGGCAGTGGCGCTCGTGCTTGGCCTGGCCTTCGTCCTGGAACTCCACCACCACGTCGAAGGCATAGCCCAGGATGTCCTTGGCATCGATCTTCTCGTTGGTCGACAGCACGCTCAGCTCGTAGTGGGCGGGACGCGACAGCGACTCCTGGCCCACGATGGTCCAGAACATCAGGTCCTTGCCTGCCGGCGATTCGGTCTTGATGATGAACTGGTGATCGGCCATGCGAGGTTCCCGTGATCCTTCAAGACGAACGAGCAGCGCCGCTTTCGCAGCGGCGGGCCGCCACCAGGTAGCCGCCCACCGCCTTGCCCCCCTCGGTGCGCAGGTGCGCCGCCTCCACGCTGTGCGCCGCCAGGCCCGCGCCGGCCAGCACCTGGCGAAGGTAGCGCGCGCTGTGGCTGTAGCGGCCGTGCGGATTGAGGTGGAAGTCCTCGCTCGAATCCTCTGGCAGCCCCTCGACCGTGAACACCATCCACCCGCCATCGGCCAGCGCGCGCGCGGTGGCGTTGATCACGGCCGACAAGTCGCCGAAGTAGCACAGCGTGTCGGCCGACACGACGAGGTCGTAGCGGCCCGCCGGCTCGGCCTCGACGAAAGCGGTGAGCTCCGCCTTTTCCAACCGGTCGTACACCTGGCGCGGCTGCGCCTTGGCGAGCATGCCGGCCGACAGGTCCACCCCGATCAGCTCGCGCGCATAGGGCTTGAGCAGCGGCCCGCACAGGCCGGTGCCGCAGCCCGCATCGAGCACCGCGCAGTCACCGTTCGGCGGGCCCAGCAGCTGGGCCACCAGTTGCGCGGTGAGTTCCGGCGCCCGGTAGTGCAGGGTCGCCAGCTTGGCGTCGAAGCTGTTGGCAAAGCCGTCGAACACCTTCTCCACGTAGTCGTCCGGCGCGCGGCCGGGCACCTCGCGGCCCGAACAGGCAGCCAGGTGGTGGCGGGCCTCGGGGCTTTCGGGATCGTCGCGCAGCCACTCGGCATACACGTTCGCCGCTTCCTCGAAGCGGCCCAGCGTGTAGTAGGCCATGCCCAGGGCCTGGCGCGCGCGCACATTGGCCGGCTTGAGGGCCAATGCCTCGCAATAGCTGACCATGGCCGCCTCGTCGCGGTTGGTGGCATGCAGCAGGTTGCCCAGGTTGGTGTGTGCGTCCACGAACCTGGGGTCGATGTCGATGGCGCGGCGGTAGGCGGCCTCGGATTCGACCAGGCGCTTCTGCTCGCGGCGCAGGACGCCCAGGTTGTTCTGGATGTCGGCACGCCCGGGGGCCAGGCGGGCCGCTTCCTCATAGGCCGACGCGGCCTCGTCCACGCTGCCCGATTCGAGCAGGACGTTGCCCAGGTTGTTGTGCCAGTCGGGCACCGCCGGGTCCAGTGCGACGGATCGGCGGATGAACTGCAGCGCCTGCGCGGTATGCCCGCGCTGGTTCAGCAGCACGCCCAGGAAGTGCGTGGCGTTGGCATTGCCCGCCTGCCGCTCCAGCAGGCCGCGGTAGATGCGCTCGGCCGCCTCCCAGCGCCCTTCGCGGTGCCAGGCGATGGCCAGGTGCAGGGCCTGCTCGTCGTCCAGTTGCACCTCGGCGGGATGGGCAGGCTTCAACTGCATTGGTCCCAGTCCGGGTTGACGTCGTTGGGGTCGCCCATCTTCACCGCGCCGCAGTACAGCGACACGGCCGCCCAGGCGTAGCTGTCGGCGTTGTTCAGCGCTTGTGCCAGGCTCAGCGTGCCGTAGGTGTTCTCGTGCGCGTAGGCCTCGTCGGCGGTGCACAGGTACTTGTGCGTGGCCTCGTGGATGATCACGCGGGCATAGCTGATGGCCGAGTAGTTCTGCAGCATCTCCAGCGACACGTGCATCTCGCCCTTGCGAAAGCCGCTGACCGAGTTGGTGACCGCCTTCCAGTTGGTAGCGCGCCAGGAGTTGGCGTCGTACTTGGTCTTGGTATGGCCGACGTAGGCCTCCTCGTTCTGGCTGGCGTTTGCCGGGTTGAAGTCCGCCCCCACCTTGATGTCGCGCCGGCTCGCGTCGATGTCGATCAGGTAGACGCCCGTGTTCAGGTGAAAGCTCAGGCTCAGCATGTTCTGCCGGATCTTCTCCAGCACCCAGCGCCGGTCCTTGTCGCCGATGGCGCGCAGCGAGAACTTCTTGTCGACGATGTTGTCCTTGAGAAAGCCGCCCGAGGTGTCGCCGGCAATCAGCCCGAAGTGCTTGTCCAGCACCTGCTGCATCAGCGCGGATTCCTTGCGGCGCAGCATCAGGATGCCGGCAAACTCGTCGTTTGCGTGGCGCATGATGCGCGCCGCGACCCGGGTCGCTTCGGCCGCCGCGGATTTCATCGTGTCGCTGGGGTAGCTCGTCCCCGTCGGCTGCTTCTTGTAGCCGATGAGCAGCTGCGGCGAGATCACCTCCATGGTGTCGGTATAGCCGCGGCGCGAGTCGGCGGGAACGTTGGCGCCGACGGCCTGCCGCACCGCGACCTCGGCCTTGCGCACCAGCACGGTGGGCTTGATGAATCCGGGCATGTCGAACTCCTGGTTCCTTGAAGGGCCTGCTTCAGTCGAAGGCGTAGCTGAAGTTGCCGTCCGCCACGCCCACCCGCGCGCCGGTGATGGGATGGCCCTCCATCATCCGGTTCAGGAACTCGCGGCTGATGTCCGGCAGCATGGTGTTGGTGAGGATGGCGTCGATCATCCGGCCGCCCGATTCGCTCTCGGTGCAGCGGCTGACCACCAGCTTGACCACGTCCTCGCCGTATTCGAAGGGGATCTGGTAGCGCGCCTCCACCCGCTTCTTGATGCGGTTCAGCTGCAGCTTCACGATCTGCCCCAGCATGGCGTCGGACAGCGGGTAATAGGGAATAGTCACCAGCCGGCCCAGCAGCGCCGGCGGAAAGATCTTCAGCAGCGGCTCGCGCAGCGCCTTGGCCATGCCCTCGGGCTCGGGCATGAGCTCGGGGTCCTTGCACATGCTGGCGATCAGGTCGGTGCCGGCGTTGGTGGTCAGCAATATCAGCGTGTTCTTGAAGTCGATGCTGCGGCCCTCGCCGTCTTCCATGAAGCCCTTGTCGAAGACCTGGAAGAACAGCTCGTGCACGTCGGGGTGGGCCTTTTCCACCTCGTCGAGCAGCACCACGCTGTAGGGGCGCCGGCGCACCGCCTCGGTCAGCACGCCGCCTTCGCCATAACCCACATAGCCGGGCGGCGCGCCCTTGAGCGAGGAGACGGTGTGCGCCTCCTGGTACTCGCTCATGTTGATCACGATCATGTTCTGTTCGCCGCCGTACAGCGCCTCGGCCAGCGCAATGGCGGTCTCGGTCTTGCCCACGCCGGAGGTGCCGGCCAGCATGAACACGCCGATGGGCTTTTGCGGGTTGTCCAGGCCCGCGCGCGAAGTCTGGATGCGCTTGGCGATCATCTCCATGGCATGGTCCTGGCCGATCACGCGCTGGGCCAGCAGCTTGGGCAGGTTCAGCACCGTCTCGATCTCGTTGCGCTGCATGCGGCCCACGGGGATGCCGGTCCAGTCGGCCACCACCGACGAAACCGCCTGGCCGTCGACCGAGGGCAGGATCAAGGGCGACTCGCCCTGCAGAACGGCGATCTTCTGCTGCAGGTCGTGCAGCTCGGCCAGCAACGCTTCGCGCTCCGGTGCGGTCAGGCCGTTGTTCACGAGGTCGCCACCGCCTCTTTTCTTCGCCTGAGTCGCATCCCCGGGCTCCGCGGCCGCAGCTGCCGGCGCAGCCGCGTCCTCTGGCGCGACGTTGGGTGCGTCCACCGGCTTGTTGCCATCGCGCAGCCTGGCGCGCAGCTCCAGCAGGCGGTCGACCAGACCCTTCTCCTCCTTCCACCTCACGTTCAGTTTTTCCAGCTCGGCCTTGGCTTCGTCCAGCGCGGACTGCACCTGCGCCGCACGCTTGCTCACGTCGATGCCGATGGCACCTTCGCGGCCGATGATCTCGCCCTCCACCGTCAGCGCCTCGATGCGCCGGGTGCAGTCCTCCACCTCGGGCGGCATGGCGTGCTGGCTCACGGCCACGCGGGCGCAGGCAGTGTCCAGCAGGCTCACGGCCTTGTCGGGCAGTTGGCGCGCGGGAATGTAGCGGTGGCTGAGCTTCACGGCCGCCTCGATGGCCTCGTCCAGCAACTGCACGCGGTGGTGCTTCTCCAGCACGCTGGCCACGCCGCGCAGCATGAGAATGGCCTTGAGCTCGTCCGGCTCGGGCACTTGCACCACCTGGAAGCGGCGGGTCAGCGCCGGGTCCTTCTCGATGTACTTCTTGTATTCGGCCCAGGTGGTGGCGCCGATGGTGCGCAGATTGCCGCGCGCCAGGGCCGGCTTGAGCAGGTTGGCCGCATCGCCCGTGCCCGCCGCCCCACCCGCACCCACCAGCGTGTGGATCTCGTCGATGAACAGGATGATGGGCGTGGGCGAGGCCTGCACCTCGTCGATCACCTGGCGCAGGCGCTGCTCGAACTCGCCCTTCATGCTGGCGCCGGCCTGCAAGAGGCCGATGTCCAGCGTGAGCAGCTTCACGTCCTTGAGCTGCGGCGGCACGTCGCCGCGCGCCAGCCGCTGCGCAAAGCCTTCCACCACCGCGGTCTTGCCCACGCCCGCCTCACCCGTCAGCAGCGGGTTGTTCTGGCGGCGCCGCATGAGGATGTCGACGATCTGGCGGATTTCCTCGTCCCGCCCGGTCACCGGATCCATCTCTCCCTTCTTCGCCTTCTCCGTGAGATCGACAGCAAATTTCTTGAGCGCGTCGCCCTTGCCCATGGCGGCCGGGGCCATGGCGCCGGTGTCTTCACCGGGGGCGCCGCTACCCATGCCGGTGCCGTCCTGCGCGCGCATCTTCGATTCGGCCGAGGCGTCGCAGATCTTGGCGAAGTTGTCGGCCAGGTCTTCGGCCTTGACCTTCTCGAACTGCTTGCTCAAGCCCATGAGCGGATTGCGCAGCGACGGCGTCTTGAGCATGCCCACCAGCAGGTAGCCGGTGCGCACCTGGGCCTCGCCGAACTGCAGCGTGGCGTAGGTCCAGCCGCGCTCGATGGCGTTCTCGATGTGCGGCGAGAAGTCGCTGATGGCAGTGGCGCCGCGCGGCAGGCGGTCCAGCGCCGCCGTCATGTCCTTGGCCAGCACCGAGATGTCCAGCCCGTAGTGCTGCACGATGCGGTGCAGGTCGCTCTCCTGGTTCTGCAGCAACTGGGCGAACCAGTGCTCCAGCTCCACGTACGGGTTGCCTCGCATCTTGCAGAACACGGTGGCGCCCTCGATGGCCTTGTAGGCCAGCGGATTGAGCTTGCCGAACAAGGCGGTGCGGCTGATTTCACTCATGATTCGACTCCATGGACTGCAGCCGCCGGGTCGGCCGCGAGAGAAGGTGAAGAGACAGGCGCATCGCCATCGATGCGCACATCGGCCGCGTCGCGCTGCCGCGCGCACGAACCCAGCCACGAGACCCACCCCAGGCGCGGCGCATTGCCGCGCGCGGCGCCCAGCCGCGTGGGCGGCACTTCTTCCTTGTGCAGGGCGAGTTCCGCGTCCCAGTGCAGCTCGTCGCCCAGCAACTGCTGCAGCCAGCGCGACAGCACGGGCCGCGCGTTGCCGGTGGGCAGGAACTGCCGGTACTGCGCCATGTCCAGCGGCCCGAGGTGCAGGCGGATGCGGTGCTGCCTGTCCCATGCGCGCCGCCCCAGCATGGCGCCGCCGCCCAGCGCGCGCGACGCCGTGCCCTGGCCCAGCCGGCTGAGCTCGCCGCCCGGCAGCGTCATCCAGTGGCCCACCCAGGGCTCCAGCCGCACGGGCACCTCGAAATAGCGGCTCAGCACCGCCTCCACGCCTTCGGCGCTGTGCACCTTGCGCGAGAGCCAGCCCGAGAAGTACAGGCGCGCGTCGTCGTGGATCTCGTCGCGCTGCTGCCGTGCCGGCGTGGCCATTCCCACCAGCGCGCCGACACGGCGGCGAAAGCCGTCGTCATCCGGCCGGTCCAGCCCCGCGGTGGGCCGCGCCTGCGCCCACGCTCGATAGAAATAGAGCGAGAAGCGATGCGAGAAGGTGTCGAGAAAAGCCAGCCAGGTCGGGTCGCCATGGTTGATGCTGCGCTCGCGGATGAAGTCCGACAGGTGCACCGGCAGCGGCCCGTTGGGGCCGAGGTAGCCGAAGAAC
>JAFECZ010000136.1 GCA_018241905.1 Pseudomonadota bacterium | reverse complement strand
CCAGTGCGCCGCCGCGTTGGCGCCGTAGCGAAAGCGCGGAATCATCTGCAGGTAGCGCACTTCCAGCATGTCGCCGGGCTTGGCGCCTTCGACGTAGATCGGGCCGGTCATGATGTGCACGCCCGGGTTGCGGTCGTGTTCGGGAATGGCCTTGAAGATGGCGCGCACGCCGTCGTCCATCATCAGGTCGGGTGCATCCCCGGCGTGGTGGGTCACCGCTTCGGCGCGGACGAAATCCCCGCTCTTGATTTTCAGCGCGGGCGCCTGGGCGGCGTCGAAATAGCCCCAATGCACAGTCTCGGGGCGGGCGGGAAGGTCGTGCAGCATCGTGGTGTCTCCTTGGGTCTGGATGCGGTCTCTGTAGGTGCCGGCGGCATCGCGTGCAGCACGGTGGAGAAATCGTAAAAACAGCACCCCCGCAGGCCCTAGGGCCGCGAAACCCGATGTCTTGTGTTGACGCGAACTAGCGTTAACCCGCGCGCGTTAACCCGAACTCGCGTTAACCCGTAGAGGTGGTTTGGCTGCAAACTGGGGCCATGAACGCGAGCAGACTCCTCGGCCTTTGCCGCAAGGCCGTCATGTCCTGGCTGGACGACTACGCGCCCAGCATGGGCGCGGCGCTGGCCTACTACACGGTGTTCTCGATTGCGCCGCTCTTGCTCATCGTCATCTCGGTGGCCGGCCTGGTGTTCGGCGAAGCGGCGGCGCGCGGCGCCATCTTCGAGCAGCTCTCGGGGCTCATGGGAAAGGAGGGCGCGATGGCGGTGCAGGGGCTGCTCAACTCGGTGAACAAGCCGGCCGAGGGCATCGTGGCCACCATCGCCGGCTTGCTGCTGCTGGTGCTGGGCGCCACCACGGTGTTTCGCGAACTGCAGGACGCGCTCGACCGCATCTGGCGCGCACCTGCGCAGAGCCACGGCGCCGGCGTGTGGAAGATGGTGCGCACGCGCCTGCTGTCCTTCGGGCTCATCATGGGCATCGGCTTCCTGCTCATGGTCTCGCTGGTGGCCAGCGCGGCCTTTGCGGCGCTCGGCAAGTGGTGGGCGCCGGTCTTCGGTGGCTGGGCGCAGGTGGGGCAAGTCGTCAACTTCGTCTTCGGCTTCGCGGTCACCGTGGTGGGCTTCGCCATGATCTACAAGCTCATGCCCCGCGCGAAGGTGGAGTGGCGCGACGTGTGGGTGGGCGCGGTCGTGACGGCGCTGCTGTTTTCCATCGGCAAGCACCTCATCGGCCTGTACATCGGCAAGAGCAGCGTGGCCTCGGGCTTCGGCGCCGCGGGCTCGCTGGTGGTGGTGCTGGTGTGGGTGTACTACTCGGCGCAGATCTTTCTCCTGGGCGCCGAGTTCACCTGGGTCTATGCGCACGACTACGGCTCGCTCAAGCATGAGCAGCGGCCCACCGGCGCCGTCACATCTCGCAACTGATTCGCCGCAAAAAGGGCGGCCGTTTCGTGAAGGCTTTCGCACCCGGCTGCACTGGGTTCGATTGCGCGTCTTGATGCCGCCTCCTAGAATCGCGCGCGCCGCTGGCGCCGGATGGCCGGCCCGGCGGTTCCTCAACTTATAAGGAAATTCAGGGATGAACAACACTTTGAAGAAGTGGGCGGCCGAGTTCGCCGGTACTTTCTGGCTCACGTTCGGCGGCTGCGGCTCTGCCGTTCTGGCGGCTGGCTTTCCAGACCTCGGCATCGGGTTCGTGGGCGTGTCGCTGGCCTTCGGCCTGACGGTGCTCACCGGGGCGTATGCCTTCGGGCCGGTGTCGGGCGGGCATTTCAATCCGGCGGTGTCGGTGGGCCTGGCGGTGGCGGGGCGCTTTCGATGGAGCGAGCTCGCGGGCTATGTGGTGGCCCAGGTGTTCGGCGCCCTGGTTGCCGGCGCCGTGCTCTACCAGATCGCCATAGGCAAGGTCGACTTCCAGGCGGGCGGCTTCGCCAGCAACGGGTGGGGCGAATACTCGCCCGGCGGCTACAACCTGCATGCCGCGCTGCTGACCGAAATCGTGCTCACTGCAGTGTTCCTGCTGGTCATTCTCGGCGCCACCGCCCGGCGCGCCGCCGCGGGCTTCGCCGGCGTGGCCATCGGCCTGTGCCTGACGCTCATTCACCTCGTGTCCATTCCGGTGACCAACACCTCGGTGAACCCGGCGCGCAGCACGGGCGTCGCATTCTTTGCAGATACGCCGGCCGTCGACCAGCTGTGGCTGTTCTGGGTGGCGCCGATCGCGGGGGCGGTGATCGGCGCCGCCGTGTATCGCCTGCTGCTCTCGGGCAGCGACGATCTGGGCGTGCCGCAGGAAGACGCTTCCTGACTTGAGGTTCAATTGGCATCCATGAACAAGATGCCAGGCTCCCGCAACGATCTCCAAGCCCAAAGACGCGCCGCCATGCACGATGCGCACCGAGCACTGGTGCTGCAAGGCGGCGGCGCGCTGGGCGCCTACCAGGCCGGCGTGTATGCCGCCGCGAGCGAAACGCAGCAGCCGCCCGACTGGATCGCGGGCGTTTCCATCGGGGCGATCAACGCCGCGCTGATTGCTGGCAACCCACCCGAGAAGCGCACCGAGCGGCTGCGCGAATTCTGGGAGCTGGTCTCGTCCGGCCCGGCCCAGCGCCTGCCGCCCTGGCTGGCCAGCCGGGAAATGCTCAACCAATGGAGTGCCACCATGGCCGCGCTGGTGGGCGTGCCCGGCTTCTTCGAGCCGCGCCGCACGCCGGCGCTGCTCCTGGGCGGGGCGGCGCCGCTGACCAGCGTGTACGACACCTCGCCGCTCAAGAGCACGCTGGAGCGGCTGGTGGATTTCGACCGCATCAACAATGACGGCATTCGCGTGAGCGTGGGGGCCGTGAACGTGCGCACCGGCAACTCGGTGTACTTCGACAACCGCAACCAGCGCCTGGGCCCGGAGCACATCATGGCCTCGGGCGCCCTGCCGCCGGGCTTTCCGCCGGTGACCATCGACGGCGAGGACTATTGGGACGGCGGCATCGTCTCCAACACGCCGCTGCAATACGTGCTGGACATGCATCCGCGCACCGAGCCCTTGGTGGTGCTGCAGGTCGACCTGTTCAGCGCGCGCGGCCTGATGCCTGCCAGCCTGTCGGAAGTGATGGAGCGCCAGAAGGACATCACCTATTCCAGCCGCACCCGCCTGAACACCGACGTGATGGCCGCCAACATGAACCTGCAGCAGGCCATTGCCGACCTGATCGCCAGGCTGCCGGCCGCCATGCGCAAGGACCCGGGCGTGGCCCAGGTGCAGGCCATGCTCACGCACCAGCCCATCGACGTGTACCACCTCATCTACCGCGACAAGCCCTACGAGCTCGAATCGAAGGACTACGAGTTCTCGCGCGCCGCGGTGGAAGAGCACTGGGAGGCCGGCATGCGCGACATGCGCCGCACGCTGGCGCACCCCGAGTTGCTGCTGGGCACGCCGGCCATGAACGGCGTGACCACCTACGACCTGTGCGAAGAGGGCGGGCCGCCGAAGGTGAAGCACCCGATGATGGACCCGACCGCCACCGTGAGCGCCGCGCGCCGAGGCGCTGGAAGCGCTAGAGCTTGAGCGACCAGGTCTCGCCCACGAGCTGCTGGCCGAAACCTTCGTAGGGTTCCGACTTCTCCAGCTTGAAACCGCGCGAGCCGTAGATGCCGCGCGCCGCCGTCAGGCAGCTGTTGGTCCACAGCACCATCTTCTTGTAGCCCTTGGCACGGGCAAAGGCGATGCATTCGTCGGTGAGCCTTGCGCCCAGGCCCATGCCCCGTGCGCGCGGTGCCAGCAGCAGCATGCGCAGTTGCGCCGTGGTGGCCGACTTGCGCACCAGGAAGACGGCGCCCACGCGCTCGCCGTCGAGTTCGGCGATCCAGCACTTTTCCCATTCGGGCTGGAAGTCGCGCATGAACTTGGCCGCAATGTCGGCCACCAGGGCCTCGAACTCGCCGTTCCAGCCGTATTCGCGGGCGTAGATCTCGCCGTGCTGCTGCACCACCCAGCCGATGTCGCCCGGCTGCGGATCGCGCAGGACCACGGTGCGCGGCCTGGTGCCGGCGGCGGGCGAGGGCGCAAGCAGCGATTCGACCGTCTGCATGGCGTGGATCAGGCGCTGCTGGTCGGCCGGGGACAGCCGCATCAGCAGCGCGGCGGCCTCGTCGCGCGATTTCTGCTGCAGGGGCGCAAAGGCGTCGTGTCCCGCCTGCGTCAGGCCGAGCACGCTCTGCCGTCCGTCGCCCGCATGCGGTGCGCGGCTGAGCCAGCCTTGCGATTCGAAGCGGCGCAGGATGCGGCTGAGATAGCCGCCATCGAGCCCCAGGTCGCGCGCGATCTCGCTGGCCACCGGCTGCTCGCGGTGGGCCAGCTCGTACAGCACGCGCACTTCGGTCAAGGGCATGGCGGTGCCGAGGTAGGGGTCGAGCACGCCCATTTCGCGGGTGTAGAAGCGGTTGAAATGGCGCACCGCCTTGACGGCTGAAGCGGAGGGAGCGGGCAGATCGGCTGTATTCATGCTTGCCATTGTCATTAAACTAGTTGACTGAGGCAAGTAGTTGAGTCGAATCGAGTACCGTCCGGGCGGCAGGGCCATAGAGGACAAACATTGTGGAAAACCCTAAAATCGAGGGTTGCCCGCCACGGCGTGTCCACGAGGCACGCACGACACTCTCCCCCACATGAACGCCCCGGTCGACGTCTCCTTCTTCGCGCGCGCCGCCAAGCCCATCACCAGCTACCGCAAGTACTGGGCGCATCGCTTCGGCACGGCCAAGTTCCTGCCCACCTCGCGGGCGGAAATGGAGGCGCTCGGCTGGGACAGCTGCGACGTCATCGTGGTGACCGGCGACGCCTATGTGGACCATCCCAGCTTCGGCATGGCCGTGATCGGCCGCCTGCTGGAGGGTCAGGGCTTTCGCGTGGGCATCATCGCCCAGCCCGACTGGCAGAGCGCCGATCCCTTCAAGGTGCTGGGCAAGCCCAACCTGTTCTTCGGCGTGACGGCCGGCAACATGGATTCGATGATCAACCGGTACACCGCCGACCGGAAGATCCGCAGCGACGATGCCTACACGCCCGGCGACGTGGGCGGCGCCCGGCCCGACCGCGCCGCGCTGGTGTATTCGCAGCGCTGCCGCGAGGCCTACAGCGACGTGCCCATCGTGCTGGGCGGCATCGAGGGCAGCCTGCGCCGCATCGCGCACTACGACTACTGGCAGGACAAGGTGCGACGCTCCATCGTGGTCGACGCCAAGTGCGACCTGCTGCTGTACGGCAATGCCGAGCGCGCCATCGTGGAGATCGCGCACCGCCTGGCCGCGCGCGAGCCGGTGCACAGCATCACCGACGTGCGCGGCACCGCCTTCGTGCAGCGCCACACGCCCGAGGGCTGGTTCGCCATCGACTCCACCAGCGTGGACGAGCCCGGCCGCGTCGATGCGCACGTCAACCCCTACCTGATGGTGTCGGAGCAGGCCAAGGCGCAAGGCCAGAGCTGCGCCCGCGAGGACGAGGCGCAAGCCGTGGCCGACGAAGCCAATTCGGCCAACCCGGCCATCAAGCCCATCACCTTCGTGCCCAACCCGGCGCTGCAGGGCAAGGGCACGCACAAGGTGCCGCCGCGCGAGCGCTCGGTGATCCGCCTGCCTTCGTACGAGCAGGTGCGCGCCGACCCGGTGCTCTACGCACACGCCAACCGCGTGCTGCACCTGGAGACCAACCCCGGCAATGCCCGCGCGCTGGTGCAGGCGCACGGCGAGGGCACCACGGCGCGCGACGTGTGGATCAACCCGCCGCCCATTCCGCTCACCACGGCCGAGATGGACTACGTGTTCGACCTGCCGTATGCGCGCAGCCCGCACCCGCGCTATGCGGACGAGCAGGGCAGCCACGACGGCGCGACCAAGATCCCCGCCTGGGAAATGATCCGCTTCTCGGTGAACATCATGCGCGGCTGCTTTGGCGGCTGCACCTTCTGCTCCATCACCGAGCATGAAGGGCGCATCATCCAGAGCCGCTCGGAAGACTCGATCATCCGCGAGGTGGAGGCCATCCGCGACTCGGTCAAGGGCTTCACCGGCACCATCTCCGACCTGGGCGGGCCCACGGCCAACATGTACCGCATCGGCTGCAAGAGCCCCGAGATCGAGGCGGCCTGCCGCAAGCCCAGCTGCGTGTACCCGGGCATCTGCCAGAACCTCAACACCAACCACGACCCGCTCATCAAGATCTACCGCCGGGCGCGCGCGCTCAAGGGCATCAAGAAGATCCTGATCGGCTCCGGCCTGCGCTACGACCTGGCGGTGCAGTCGCCCGAGTACGTGAAGGAACTGGTGCAGCACCACGTGGGCGGCTACCTGAAGATCGCGCCCGAACATACAGAGCAGGGCCCGCTGTCGAAGATGATGAAGCCGGGCATCGGCAGCTACGACCGCTTCAAGCAGATGTTCGAGAAGTACAGTGCCGAGGCGGGCAAGAAGCAGTACCTCATTCCGTACTTCATCGCCGCGCATCCGGGCACCAGCGACGAGGACATGATGAACCTGGCCATCTGGCTCAAGAAGAACGGTTTCCGCGCCGACCAGGTGCAGACCTTCTACCCCAGCCCCATGGCCACGGCCACCACGATGTACCACACCAACAAGAACCCGCTGCGCAAGATCACGCGCGAGAGCGAATTGGTGGACATCGTGCGCGGCGACAAGCGCCGGCGCCTGCACAAGGCCTTCCTGCGCTACCACGACGCCAACAACTGGCCGCTGCTGCGCGAGGCGCTCAAGGCCATGGGCCGGGCCGACCTCATCGGCAACGGCAAGCACCACCTCATTCCGAGCTGGCAGCCGCTGACCGACGGCAGCTACCAGAGCGCGCGCCGCAAGAATTCGAGCGCCTCGGCCAGTGACGCGGCGCAGGCCAAGGCCCCAGGCAAACCGCCCAAGGGCCGCATCCTGACCCAGCACACGGGCCTGCCCCCGCGCGACACCGGGGCAAGGGCCAAGCCCGGCCCGCGCGCAGCGCGCAACAAGGGCGGCAAGTAGTTCGCAAGACATGCGGCGCCGGCACCTCGAAACCCTCCAAGGAGTTCGGCGTCGGCTTTTCCCGTGGTGGTGCCTGTGGCTGCTGTTGTGCGCTGCGGTGCACACGGCCTGGGCCCAGCAGCCTTCGCCGCTGGCGCAGACGCTGCTGGCGCGCCACGCATCCCTGCAGGCGCAACTCGAGGCCAGCCCGCTCGGGCGGCCGCTCCTGGTCGACTCCGAAGAACTGCCGGGCGGCCTGCGCGGCGAAGTGTTCGCGGTGGTGGACCAGCCCTTTGCTCACACAGCCAAGGCCCTGGCCAGGCCGGGCAACTGGTGCGACATGCTGCTGCTGCACATCAACAACCGGCGCTGCAGGCTGATCAAGGGCGAGGGCGGGGCGCCGCCGGCGGTGGAGCTGTCGGTGGTGCGCCGCTATGACCAGCCGGTGGAGTCGGCCTTCATCCTGCGCATGGCCCTGGGCGTGGACGACAGCGCGCCCGACTACGTGCTGGTCGACCTGCTCTCCGAAGGCGGCCCGATGGGCACCAGCCAGCATCACGTTCGGCTGGAGGCCGCGCCGCTGCAGGGCGGCGGCAAGACCTTCCTGCACTTCAGCTACTCGTACCAGCACAACGCGCTGGCCCGCATGGCCACGCAGGCCTACCTGGCCACCTTCGGCCACAGCAAGGTGGGCTTCACGGTGGTGGGGCAGGGGGCCGATGGCGGCCCCGACTACATCCGCGGACTGCGCGGCCTGGTCGAGCGCAATTCGGTGCGCTACTTCCTCACCGTGGACGCCTACCTCGCCGCCATGGGCGCGCCGCCCGCGCAGCAACTGGAGCGCCGCCTGGACGAGTGGTTCGCCGGATGCGAGCAATACCCCAGGCAGCTGCACGAGGTCGACCGGGCGACCTACCTGGCGGTCAAGCGCGCGGACCGCTCGCGCGGCCCCGCGCCGCACTAAGCCGAGCGCACGCTCAGCTTGCCTGCCCGACCACGTCGTCGAAGAAGGCGCGCACCATGCGCGTGTCGCGCCGCTCGGCCAGGCACACCACGTGGGCGTAGGTGCGCACCTGCGCATCGCTGATGCGCACCGCGTGCAGGCCCGGGCCCGGCACGTATTCCACGTCGGACACCGCGGCCACGCCCAGCCCCTGCACCACCGCCTCGCGAATGATCTCGCGGCTGGCCACCTCCATCACCACCTGCGGCTCGACCCGGGCGGCGTGCAGCGCCTGCTCGATGGCCTTGCGGGTGGTCGAGCCCTGCTCGCGCAGTATCAGCCGCTCGCCCTGCAGCTCGGCCGTGCGGATGCTTCGCCGGCGCGCAAAGCGATGCTCGCCGTTGCAGAAGATCACCACCGGGTGCTCGCTGTAGGGCACCGAGACGAAGCGCGGGTCCTTGGAGGACTGCGCCAGCACGCCCACGTCGGCGCTGTAGTCGAGCAGGCGGTCCATCACCTCCTGCGAGTTGCCGGTGCTCACCGTCACCTTGATGCCCGGATAGCGCTGGTTGAAAGCCACCAGCATGCGCGTGACGTGCGAGGGGCCCACGGCCGCCACGCGCAGGTGGCCGCTGCGCAGCTCGCCGGTTTCGCGCAGCAGTTGCACCGCCTCGTTCTCCAGGCTGAAGATCTGGCGCGACAGGTGCAGCAGGCGCTCGCCCATCTCGGTGGGGCGCACGCGCCGCCCGGTGCGGTGGAACAGCTCCACCTTGTAGAGCGCCTCGAGCTGGCCTACCTGCGTGGTCACGGTGGGCTGGCTCACATGCAGGCTGTGCGCCGCGGCGGTGAAGCTGCCGGTGGTGGCCACCGCATGGAAGGAGCGCAGTTGTGTCAGGCGCATGACGGGGGCCTCGGTGTTATCCCGGCAGAACTATAGGTTGTTTCAATACTTCGCTGTAAAAACTTGAATTGGATGAATGTCGCTTCGAGGCCGAAAGTGGCGCCCAGCGTCACGCAGGCTTCATGTGGCGCGAAAAAAGTGACGGTTCCTCAAGATCCGCAAACCCTGGAGACCTCGATGAAGTTCACCCGTCGTTCCCTTCTCGCATGCACCCCGGCCCTGCTGGGTGCGCCCCTTGCCGGATTCGGCCGCTTCGCGCACGCCGCCGCGCCGCTCACCGTGGGGCTGATTCCTTCCGAAGACTCGCGCGCCATGATCGCCAACAGCCAGGCGATGATGGACATGCTGTCCAAGTCGCTGGACATGCCGGTCAAGCCCTTCGTGGCCGCCGACTACAACGGCGTGATCGAGGCGCTGCGCTCCAAGCGGCTGGACGTGGCCTACCTCGGTCCCTTCTCGTACGTGCTGGGCACCACCGTGGCCGACATCGAGGCCTTTGCCGTGGCCGAGACCAAGAAGGCCGGCCGCACCTACTACCACTCGCTGATCGTGGCCCGCAAGGACAGCGGGATCAAGACCGTGGCCGACCTCAAGGGCCGGACCTTCGCCTTCGTCGACCCCAGCTCCACCTCGGGGCACCTGTTCCCCAAGGCGGGCCTGATCAAGATGGGCTTCAATCCCGACAAGGACTTCGGCCGCGTGATCTTCTCGGGCTCGCACGATTCCAACGCGGTGGCGGTGCAAAACGGCAAGGTCGACGCGGTGGCCATTGCCGACCGCATCCTGGACGCCGCCATTGCCAAGGGACTGGCCAAGCGCGAGGACCTGGTGGTCGTGTGGAAGTCCGACCCCATTCCCGAGTCGCCCACCGTGTGGCGCAAGGACCTGGACCCGGCGCTCAAGAAGCGGGTGCAGGCCGCCTTCATGGAGGTGAAGAACATCCCGTGGTCCGACCAGGGCGAGCTCAACGGCTTCCATCCCACCAACGACGCGGCCTACGACATCATTCGCGAGACCGCCAAGACCCTCAACCTCGACCTGAGGAAGATGAAGTGATCCAGATCAAAGGCCTTGGCAAGCGCTACGGCGAGTTCGACGCCTTGAAGGGCATCGACCTGGACGTGGCTCCCGGCGAGTTCCTCGTGGTGCTGGGCCCCTCGGGGGCCGGCAAGTCCACGCTGCTTCGCTGCATCAACCGGCTCACCGAGCCCACCAGCGGCGAGATCCGCATCGACGGCCAGGCGGTGGGCAGCGATGCGGCGAGCCTGCGCCGCCTGCGCTGCCAGGTGGCGATGATCTTCCAGCACTACAACGTGGTGCCGCGCCTGTCGGTGCTCAAGAACGTGGTGACGGGGCGGCTGGGGGCCACGCCTTCGGTGCTCTCGTGGCTGCAGGTGTTTCCGCGCAAGGACATCGAGATCGCCCGCGAGTGCCTGCGCCGCGTGGAACTGCTCGAGAAGGCGGACCTGCGCACCGACACGCTCTCGGGCGGCCAGAAGCAGCGCGTGGGCATCGCCCGTGCGCTGGCGCAGCAGCCCAAGATCATCCTGGCCGACGAGCCGGTGGCCAGCCTCGACCCGAAGACGTCGCGCACGGTGCTGAACTACCTCAAGCAGGCCAGCCGCGAGCTGGGCATCACGGTGGTGTGCAACCTGCACCAGATCGACTATGCGCGCGAGTTCGGCGAACGCATCGTGGGCGTCTCGGGCGGGCGCATCGTGTTCGAGGGCGGGCCCGGGCAGCTTACCGGCGAGGTGCTGCATCGCATCTATCCGGGGTTGGACGAGGATACGGCGCGCGCTGGCGCCTCGCCTGCCGCCGGCACCGCCATGTCCGCACCCGCGCTGCAGTCGCTGGCGCTCGAGGAGGCCTGAATCATGAATATCGGTTCCTACGCACTTCTCATGGGGCGCCCCAAGGGCAACCTGGGCTGGTGGCCGCGCGCGGGGCTTGGCGCCCTGGGCCTGCTGGTGCTCTGGTGGGCCGCGCGCGGCAGCCAGGTGAGCTTCGGCGAGCTGACCCGCGGCCTGCCGTGGATCGGCGACTTTCTCTCGCGCATGGTGCCGCCCAACTGGGCCTTCCTCGACAAGCTGTGGGTGCCGGCCATCGAGACGGTGCAGATCGCGCTGTGGGGCACGCTGCTGGCGGTGATCCTGGCCGTGCCGGTGTGCTTCTTCGCGGCGCGCAATCTCACGCCCAACATGGTGGTCTACCAGTTCACGCGGCAGGTGTTCAACGTGACGCGCGGCATCAACGAGATCATCCTGGCGCTGGTGTTCGTCGCGGCCGTGGGCCTCGGGCCTTTCCCTGGCGTGCTGGCCCTGGCGGTGCATGGCGCGGGCATGCTGGGCAAGTTCTTCAGCGAGTCCATCGAGGAGATCGACGCCGGCCCCATCGAGGCCTTGCGCGCCACCGGCGCCGGCCCGGTGCAGGTCATCATCTTCGGCGTGCTGCCGCAGGTGGTCACGGCCTGGATCGCGGTGGTGCTCTACCGCTTCGAGACCAACCT
>JAFECZ010000135.1 GCA_018241905.1 Pseudomonadota bacterium | reverse complement strand
GGCCAGAAAAGCCAGCCCCCAGCGCCACTGCAGCGGATCGAGCCGGGGCCGCAGCTTCAGCGGCGACTGCGGCGACAGCAGCAGCTTGGGCAACTGCCTCCAGATCGACGGGTCGGCCAGCGGCTGCACGTACGAATAGCTCAGCTGCGCGCCGTTGCCGCCGCTGGCCCCGTGGCCCGGCGCGTCCCGTTCGATCACGCTGACCCGGTGCCCTTCGCGGTGCAGCTGCCAGGCCGTCGCCAGCCCGACGATGCCGGCGCCCAGAACGCAAACGTGCTTTGGATTCATCAGAGCCTCGATTGTGTGGCGGCAATTCCGGCCGCATCAAGGCGCGGCGGCGTATTGGGGCTGGCGCCATTGCATCCGCGCGACGCTCCTTCCTACACTGGCCCCGCTCTTGCTAACGCATGGCCACTTCCAACTTGTTGTGTCAATCGAAAGGTTCGAATGAAGAAGAAGTTCTCCATCCTGTTTTTCGCGGCATCGGCCCTCGTGCTGGCCGCCACCGGCGCGCACGCCGCCGACACGCTGGGCAAGATCGCCCAGAGCGGCAAGATCACGCTGGCCTACCGGGAGTCGTCGGTACCCTTCAGCTACCTGAACGGGCCGAACCAGCCGATCGGCTTTTCCGTGGAACTGTCCAACGCGGTGGTCGAGTCGGTCAAGAAGAAGCTGAACAAGCCCAACCTTGAAGTGGCCTGGATGCCGGTGACCTCGCAGAACCGCATTCCGCTGCTGACCAACGGCACCATCGACCTGGAGTGCGGCTCCACCACCAACAACACCGCGCGTGGCAAGGAGGTGAGCTTTGCCATCAACCACTTCTACACCGGCACGCGCCTGCTGGTGAAGAAGAGCTCCAGGATCAAGGACTACGCCGACCTGGCCAAGAAGACGGTGTCTTCCACCACAGGCACCACCAACGCCCAGGTCATGCGCAAGTACAACAGCGACAAGGGCCTGGACATGGACATCGTGCTGGCCAAGGACCATGCCGACGCCTTCCTGCTGGTGGAGTCGGGCAGGGCGGTGGCCTTTGCCATGGACGACATCCTGCTCTACGGCCTCATGAGCAACGCCAAGACGCCCTCGGACTTCGAGGTGGTGGGCGAGGCGCTGCAGGTCGAGCCCTATGCCTGCATGCTGCCCAAGGACGATGCGGCCTTCAAGCAGGTGGTGGACGACACCATCGTCGGGCTGATGAAGAGCGGCGAATTCGAGAAGATGTACACCAAGTGGTTCATGTCTCCCATCCCGCCCAAGAACGCGCCGCTGGGCCTGCCCATGAGCCCGCAGCTGCGCGACAACATCAAGGCGCCCAGCGACAAGCCGGCCACCTGAGCCATCCGGCCACTTGACAGCGTTGCTAAGATGACCGGTGGCTGCCAGAGCCCTGGCAGCGCAGGTCATTTTCTTGCCCGAGGTGAAAGCCGGCCTGTGCCGGCTTTCCCTTTTTCCGCCTTGTCATGAATCTTCTAGCCATCCTTGTGGCGACCCTGGTCGCGGGAATCGGCAGCGTATGGATCGCCGCCTTGCTGATGCGCCTGCGCCGCGGGGGCGGGTCCGCGGGCGATGCCGCGTCCAGCGCGCAGTCCCTGTTGAGCCTGGCCGCAGGCGCGCTGCTGGCCACCGCCTTCATGCACCTGCTGCCCGAGGCCTTCGAGAGCGGCCGGCCGCCGGGCGCGCTGTTTGCCACGCTGCTGGGCGGGCTGGTGCTGTTCTTCCTGCTGGACAAGGCCGAGCTCTGGCACCACGGCCACGAGCATCACCACGAGGCGCCGCAGCCGCACGACCACCACGGCCACGCGCACCACCAGAGCAATCACGGCCACCATCATCATCACAATCACGCTCCGCGCTCCGGCGGCGGCTGGGCCGTGCTCACCGGCGACAGCGTGCACTGCTTCGGCGACGGAATCCTGATCGCATCGGCCTTCATGGCCGACCTGCGGCTGGGCGCGGTGGCGGCGCTGGCGGTGCTGGCGCACGAAGTGCCGCACCACATCGGCGACCTGGTGGTGCTGCGCCAGAGTTCGTCCGATGCGCGCGTGGCGCTGGTCAAGGTATCGCTGGCGGGCACCATGACCGCGCTGGGCGGGCTGGCCGGCTGGTGGCTGGTCGACCAATTGCAGAGCCTGCTGCCCTACTTCCTGGTGCTGGCCAGCAGCAGTTTCATCTACGTGGCGCTGGCCGATCTGATCCCGCAGCTGCAAAAGCGATTGAGCGCGCGGCAGACCGGCGCGCAGATCGCCTGGCTGCTGGGCGGCATCGCCATGGTGACGCTGGTGAGCCTGGCGGTGCATGGCGGCCATGACCATGGGCATGGCCACGACGAACATGACCATGCCAGCCAAGGCGAAGCCGGGCACGGCGATGAGCAGCGTCCCTGACTGTTTCGCTGCCGCAGCCGGGGCCGGCCGCAAACTTTCTGACACGCTCTGGCCCTAGCGCAACGGCGCGAACGCGCGCAACATTGGGGTCTGTCCGCCGAGGAAGTCCGATCATGAAGCGCCAGGAATCCAAAGCCCAGCCTGCAAAGGCCGCGGCCAACGCCACCACCGCCGCCAACGAAGCCAAGGGCCGCAAGCAGCTGCCCGGCGATGGCGAAGTCTTCGATCCACCCGAGAACGAGATCGAGGATGACTCCGATGTGCCTGACGAGCTGGAAGAAGAAACCGGCCTGGACCTGACCGATGCGAGCGAGCTGGATGCGGACAACGTGCTGGCCGACGAAGAGTTCGATCGCGTGATGCAAGCACCTGATTAAGGGCCCCTGGTAAGGGCCCCCCGGCTTTTCACTTCGCTTCGCTGCGTGTAATTCGCCACCCCCCCGTGGGGGAGACCCCACCTAGGGCCCGGCAAAGCCGGTTCCCTGGCGCGTGGCTGGTAGGGGCCTGTCCTGCGGACGGCCGCGTGGGGGCCGTGCTCAGGGGCGGCCCTTGTTCAGGGGGGCGTGTTTAGGGGTGCCGTGTTTACGGGGTGGGGCCTTGCCGGGTTGGGAGACCTGGCGTGTTGCTCCATTCGCTCCAGCTGCCGGCGTAGAGGGCGGTGGTGCCCAGGCCGGCGATCTGCATGGCGAGCAGGTTCGGGACGGCGCTGACGCCGCTGCCGCATTGGTGGACCACTGTGGACGGGTCGCGGCCGGCGAGCACGGCTTCGAATTCGGCGCGCAACTGGGCGGCGGGCTTGAACTTGCCGTCGGGGCCCAGGTTCTCGGCGAAGGGTCGGTTCAGGGCGCCGGGAATGTGGCCGGCAATGGGGTCCAGGGGCTCGACTTCGCCGCGGTAACGGGGCGCAGCGCGGGCATCGAGCACGGTCTGGGCCGGGTTGTCCAGGCGCTCGGCGACCTGGCGGGTGCCCACCAGGTTCGCCAGCGGGGTGCCGGGCACGAAGTTGGTCCGGAAATGCGTGGGCTCCTCGGCGCTGCTCGTGGCGCCGCCGGCTGCCTGCCAGGCGCCGAGGCCGCCGTCGAGCACGGCCACGGCCTCATGGCCCACCCACTTGAGCATCCACCACAGCCGGCCGCAGTAGTTGGCGCCGTTGCGGTCGTACACCACGGCCTGCATGTCGTTGGCAAAGCCGATGCTGGACAGCCAGGCCGCAAAGGTCTCGCGGCTGGGCAGCGGGTGGCGTCCGCCCGACGCAGGTGCGCCGGCTTCCTTCTGCGCGATGACCACGCCGCCCTTGCCGGGTGCGCCGTGCTTGGCGCTCAGGTCGGTGTCGAGGTTGGCGTAGACGGCCCCCGGAATGTGCGCTTCGCGGTACTGGCGCTCGCCCGCATCGGGCTGCATCAGGTCGAAGCTGCAGTCGAAGATCATGAGCGGCGCCTTGCCCTGCAGCTGAGCCTGCAGTTCGTTGGCGGAAATCAGGGTGGTGTAGGCCATGGCAGGGCTTCTTTCGAGGGGTATTTTGTTCTTTCTCAATGCTCTTCGGCGGGCGCGCGCGGCACGGCTCGCTGGCGCAGAACGGTGGCTGCAATGCCGCTGGCGACGATCAGCGCCATGCCGCCCCAGGCCATGCCATCGAGATGGTCGTTGAAGATGAGCAGGCTGTAGATCGCGGCAAACACAATGCCGGAATATTGCAGGTTGGCCACCATCAACGTGGCCGCCGGGGTCTTGGCCGTGGCATAGGCGCGGGTCATGCACAACTGGCCCAGGGCAGCCAGCACCCCCAGGGGAAGCAGCCACAGGCTGTGGTGCCAGTCCCAGGGCGAGATGCCCGTCACGAGGGTGGCCACGCCCCCGGCCACCATCGAGCCGAGCGCGAAATAGAAGACCGTTCGCGTCTCGGGCTCGCCTATGCGCGACAGGGCGATCACCTGCATGTACGCAAAGGCCGCGGTGAGTCCGGACAGCAGGCCCATCAGCCCGGCGAAGCCTTCGTTCGCGCCCACGGTGGGGCGCAGCATCATCACCACGCCGCCGAAGCCCGCCAGCACGGTCAATATCAACGGCCCTTGCAGCGGCGGTCGCGGCACGCGGCCGTCGCGCCCCGGCATGGGCATCCAGGCCAGCAGCGTGCCGCCCACCAGGAAGGCGGCGATCCAGACGCTGCTCATGTAGTTCAGCGTCATGGCCGAGGCCAGCGGCATGCCGGCAATGGCATAGAACCAGGCGCCCAGCGAAAACACGCCGATCAGGCTGCGCCAGGCGTGCATGCCCGGGTAGCGCGTGGCCAGCGAGACACCCTGGCGCCGCGCCAGCAGCCACAGGAACACGATGCCGATGACCCCGCGCCAGAACACCAGCTCGGCGCTGCCGAACCAGGCCGAGGCCAGCTTGACGCACACCCCCATCGAGGCGAAGAGGAGTGCGGCCAGGATCATCCAGAGTGCTTGCATGTGCGTCCTGCGAAAAAGACCTCCGGCACCGCAAGCAGGCGCTGGATGAGAGGGAAGAAGATCAGGCGGCGGTGCTGTCGGCCGCGCTCATCTGCGCACGGTACCACTCGTGGAACTGCTGCATGCCGTCTTCCATGGGGCTCTGGTAGGGGCCGGACTCGTCGTCGCCGCGCAGCATGAGGGCGCGGCGGCCCGCGTCCATGCGCTCGGCGATCTCGTCGTCTTCCACGCAGGTTTCCATGTAGGCGGCGCGCTGTGCCTCGACGAACTCGCGCTCGAAGGCCACGATCTCCTCGGGGTAGAAGAACTCCACCATGTTCAGCGTCTTCTGCGGCCCCACCGGGTGCAGGGTGGAGACGGTGAGCACGTGCGGATACCACTCGATCATCACGTGCGGGTAGTAGGTCAGCCAGATGGCGCCGAACTTCGGCGGCTTGCCTTCGCGGTACTTGAGCAGTTGCTCCTGCCACTGCTGGTACACCGGGCTGCCGGCGCGGCCCAGGCGGTTGGCCACGCCAACGGTCTGCACCGAGAAGTTGCGGTTGAACTCCCAGCGCAGGTCGTCGCAGGTCACGAAGCTGCCCAGGCCCGGGTGGAAGGGGCCCACGTGGTAGTCCTCGAGGTAGACCTCGATGAAGGTCTTCCAGTTGTAGTTGCACTCGTGCAGCTCGACGTGGTCCAGCGCATAGCCCTCGAAATCGAGGTCGGCGCGCGGGCCCAGCTGGGCCAGGTCGGCCGCCACGTCGCGCCCGTTGGCTTCGAACAAGAGGCCGTTCCACTCGGTGAGCGGATAGTTGTGCAGGTTCAGGCAAGGGTCCTGCGCGAAATGCGGGGCGCCGATGAGCGTGCCGGTGGTGCGCGGGTCCGCCGCGGCGTAGGTCCAGCGGTGCAGCGGGCACACGATGTTGCCGCCGCCCTGGGTGTCCAGGCGGCCGCGCCCTTGCAGGATCACGGCCTGCCGGTGGCGGCACACGTTGGAGATGAGTTCCACGCCCTTGGGGGTGTGCACCAGGGCCCGGCCCTCGTGTTCCTGGGGCAGGGTGTGGAAGTTGCCCGCTTCGGGCACGGCCAGCCGGTGGCCGACGTAGCGCGGCCCCTTGGCGAACAGTGTCTGCATCTCGCGGGCGTAGAGCGCCTCGTCGAAGTACGCGGAAACGTGAAGTTGGCTGGAAGCCTGCTGCAGTTGAAGACTTAAATCAGACATGGGTGACCTGACCAAGCTCCCCACAGGGAGAGAACGACGCAAATGAAAAGGCAGGGGAACGAAGTTGGGTGCCCTGCCGCGTGGCGAACGTGCCGTACGTGCCTTGCTGAAGCAAGCTCGCACGGTTGCACGAAAAAAGAGGGTGGATTGTACCCGGCGCCCGTATTTCCGCCCCAGCCCTAAAATCCGTGGTTTCACACGAGATTGCATGCCCAAGGCGTCCTCATCTTCTCTTTTCGACGCGAGCGCGCTGCCGGCCACCTACGAGGCCGGGCTGGCCGAACTCGAGCAACTGGTTTCGGCCCTGGAATCGGGCCAGCTTCCCCTGGATCAGCTGCTGGCCAGCTACCAGCGCGGGGCGGCGCTGCTGGCGTTCTGCCGCGACAAGCTGCAGGCTGTCGAAGAGCAGATCAAGGTGCTCGACGCCGGCAATCTCAAGACCTGGGCTCCCGAATAATGTCTGCAGTCATCGAAGAACAAGAGCGCTGGGACGCTGCCCGGCTGGCCGCCTGGAGCGAACCGCAACTGGCCCGCGTCGAAGCGGCGCTGTCGAGCTGGGTGGGCGTGAATGCGCCCGTGCTGCTGGGCGACGCCATGCGCTATGCCGTGCTCGACGGCGGCAAGCGCCTGCGGCCCCTCCTGGTGCTGGCCGCCGGCGAAGCCGTTGGCGGCCATGCCGAAGCCGCCCTGCGCGCGGCCTGCGCCACCGAACTGATCCACGCCTATTCGCTGGTGCACGACGACCTTCCGTGCATGGACAACGACGTGCTGCGCCGCGGCAAGCCCACGGTACACGTCAAGTTCGGCGAAGCCGATGCCCTGCTCGCCGGAGATGCCTTGCAGGCCCTGGCCTTCGAGCTGCTCACGCCCGATGACGCCAGCTTTGCGCCGGCCGTGCAGGCCCGCCTGTGCCGGCTGCTGGCGCGTGCCGCCGGCAGCGAAGGCATGGCCGGCGGCCAGGCCATCGACCTGGCCAGCGTGGGCGTTGCCCTGGACGAGGCCAGCCTGCGCCGCATGCACCGGCTCAAGACCGGCGCGCTGCTGCAGGGCAGCGTGGAAATGGGCGCCGCCTGCGCCGAAAACGTGCCGGCCCAGGCCCTGGCCGGCCTGCGCGACTACGGCGCCGCGCTGGGGCTGGCTTTCCAGATCGTCGACGACATCCTCGACGTCACCGCCGACTCGCAGACCCTGGGCAAGACGGCGGGCAAGGATGCCGCCAGCGACAAGCCCACCTACGTGTCCCTGCTGGGCCTGGCCGGCGCGCGCGCCGAGGCGGCGCAAATGCACCGCGAGGCACTGGCCGCGCTCGAGCGCAGCGGCCTGCCGCAAACCGGCGCCCTGCATGCGCTGGCCAGCATGGTCGTCGAGCGCGACCGATAACAAGAAGATCTTCCATGGCTCCGCTTCTTCCCACGATTTCCGACCCCTCGCAGCTGCGCGGACTCGATCGCGCACAGCTCAAGCAGCTGGCCGACGAGGTACGCGCCTGCGTGCTCGACAACGTCTCGCGCACCGGCGGCCACCTCAGCTCCAACCTCGGCACGGTGGAACTCACGGTCGCGCTGCACCATGTCTTCAACACGCCGCACGACCGCATCGTGTGGGACGTGGGCCACCAGACCTATCCGCACAAGATCCTCACCGGCCGGCGCGAGCGCATGCCCACGCTGCGCCAGCTCGGCGGCCTGTCGGGCTTTCCGCAGCGCACCGAGAGCGAGTACGACACCTTCGGCACCGCCCACTCGTCCACCAGCATCTCAGCCGCGCTGGGCATGGCCCTGGCCGCCAGGCAGAAGGGCGAGAACCGCCATGCCATTGCCGTGATCGGCGACGGCGCCATGACCGCGGGCATGGCCTTCGAGGCGCTCAACAACGCCGGCGTGTACGAAGACTGCAAGCTGCTGGTCATCCTGAACGACAACGACATGTCGATCAGCCCGCCGGTGGGCGCGCTGAACCGCTACCTGGCGCAGCTGATGAGCGGGCAGTTCTATGCCAAGGCCAAGATCGTGGGCAAGAACGTGCTGTCCAAGGCGCCGCCGCTGTTCGAGCTGGCCAAGCGCCTGGAAGAGCACGCCAAGGGCATGGTGGTGCCGGCCACGCTGTTCGAGAAGTTCGGCTTCAACTACGTGGGCCCCATCGACGGGCACGACCTCGAGTCGCTCATTCCCACGCTGGAGAACCTCAAGCATCTCGATGGCCCGCAGTTCCTGCACGTGGTCACCAAGAAGGGCCAGGGCTACAAGCTGGCCGAGGCCGACCCGGTGGCCTATCACGGCCCGGGCAAGTTCGATCCGTCCGTGGGCCTGGTCAAGCCGGCCACCGCGCCCAAGACCACCTTCACCCAGGTCTTCGGCCAGTGGCTGTGCGACATGGGCGCGCAGGATGCGCGCCTGGTGGGCATCACCCCGGCCATGCGCGAAGGCTCGGGCCTGGTGGAGTTCGAGAAGCGCTTCCCCGAGCGCTACTACGACGTGGGCATTGCCGAGCAGCATGCCGTCACCTTTGCCGCCGGCATGGCTTGCGAAGGACTCAAGCCGGTGGTGGCGATCTACTCGACCTTCCTGCAGCGCGCCTACGACCAGCTGGTGCACGACGTGGCCATCCAGAACCTGCCGGTGGTCTTCGCGCTGGACCGCGCGGGCCTGGTGGGTGCCGACGGCGCAACGCATGCAGGCGCCTACGACATCCCCTTCCTGCGCTGCGTTCCGAACATGAGCATTGCCTGCCCGGCGGACGAAGCCGAGTGTCGCCAGCTGCTCACCAGCGCCTACGAGCAGGACCACCCGGTGGCGGTGCGCTATCCGCGCGGCGCCGGCGTGGGCAAGGTGCCGCATGCCACGCTCGACGCCCTGCCGCTGGGCAAGGGCGAGGTGCGCCGCCAGGGTTCGCGCATTGCGGTGCTGGCCTTCGGCACGCTGCTGTATCCGGCACTCGCGGCCGGCGAGGCGGTGAATGCCACGGTGGTGAACATGCGCTGGGTCAAGCCGCTCGACCGCGAGCTCCTGCTCGAAATTGCGCGCACGCACGATGCGATCGTCACGCTGGAAGAGGGCGCCGTCATGGGCGGCGCCGGAAGCGCGGTGTCCGAGGCGCTGCAGGAAGCCGGCCTCATCCGTCCGATGCTGCAGCTGGGCCTGCCCGACCGCTTCATCGAGCATGGCGATCCGGCCAAGCTGCTGGCGAGCATCGGCCTGGATGCGCCGGGCATCGAGCAATCGATTCGCGAGCGCTTCGGTTACCTGTTGGACCAGGGTTTTTCCGGGGGAAAGTCCCGAGCCGGCGCGCTGTAAGCGTTTTTTACAATCATCCGGCTGAAATCAGTCGTCAGCGCGGCCACGAGCCGCGTTTTCTTTTTTCCCCTTTCCCTTTCGGAGTGAACCCAATGGATCGTCGTTCCCTTATCAAGAACGCTGGCATCGCAGGTGTCCTGGCTGCCGGCATCGCGCCTGCTGTCCATGCCCAGGCCGCTGTTCGCTGGCGCCTGGCTTCCAGCTTCCCGAAGCCGCTTGACACGATCTATGGTGGTGCCGAAGTCTTTGCCAACGCAGTGAAGGCCATGTCGGGCGGCAAGTTCGAGATCTCGGTGCATGCCGCCGGTGAGCTGATGCCTGCCTTCGGCGTGGTGGACGGCGTGCAGCAGGGTTCGGTGGAAATGGCGCACTCCGTGCCCTACTACTTCTACGGCAAGAACCCCGCCTTCGCCATCGGTTCGGCCATTCCCTTCGGCATGAACGCCCGCCAGATGAACGCGTGGATGATGCACGGCAACGGCCGCAAGCTCATGGACGAGTTCTACGCAGGCTACGGCATGCTGAGCCTGGCCGGCGGCAACACCGGCACGCAGATGGGCGGCTGGTTCCGCAAGGAAATCAAGACGGCTGCCGACCTCAAGGGCCTGAAGATGCGCCTGGGCGGCGGCCTGGTGGGCGACGTCATGACCAAGATGGGCGTGGTGCCGCAGAGCCTGCCGGGCGGCGAGATCTACCAGGCCCTGGAAAAGGGCACCATCGACGCCGCCGAATGGGTGGGTCCGTACGACGACCAGAAGCTGGGCTTCAACAAGGTTGCGCCCAACTACTACTACCCCGGCTGGTGGGAAGGCGGCCCCGAGGTGGACTTCTTCATCAACAAGAAGGCCTTCGACGCGCTGTCGCCCGAGAACAAGGCCATCGTCACCGCCGCTGCCGCACAGGCCTCGGTCGACATGCTGGCCAAGTACGACGCGCGCAACCCCACCGCGCTCAAGCAACTGCTGGGCGCCAAGGCCAAGCTCCTGCCCTTCAGCAAGGAAATCCTGGACGCCTCGTACAAGGCCTCGCAAGAGGTGTACGCCGAGAACAGCGCCAAGAGCCCCGAGTGGAAGAAGATCTTCACCGACTTCCAGGCTTTCCAGCGCGACCAGGTGGCCTGGTTCCGCGTGGCCGAAGGCCGCTTCGACAGCTACATGCAAAGCATCAAGCTCCCGGCTGCTTGATTCCCGCATGAACGAAAAAAGCCGCGCACTGCGCGGCTTTTTCTTTTTTGGGGGGGGGGCTGCGTTGCTGCGTTGGCCTACAGCGCGCGCGCCTCGCGCAACTCCTGCACCAGCCGCTCGAACTCCGCCAGCATCTGCGGCGAGGCGGCATAGAACACCGCGAACTTGCCCGCCAGCGTGCGCACGTACAGGCGCGGCGCGATGAGCCAGTCGAGCCCGCGTACGCGGATGAGCTTGCCGTAGGCCAGGTCGTCCAGCGCCATGTGCTTGTCCCAGATCCAGCGCTGGTGCAGGCCCTTGCCGTCCAGCCGCGTGCGGCTGGTCACGATGGCGAACCAGGTCCACACCATCAGCGCCATGCCGGCGACGAACCAGCCCAGGCCGCTGGACTTGGCGCTGCCCAGGGCGCCGGCAGACCACAGCTGCGCCAGCCAGAAGGCGCAGCCGCCGACGATGGCGGTGGCCAGCAGCTTGAAGAAGCGCGAGAAGGCCGGGCCTTCGATGAAGCCCTCGGGCGAGGAGGGCGCGAATCGGAACGCAGCGGGACCCAAGGTGCGGGAAGATCAGTTCTTGTTGTTGGGCTGCTCGTCGGACTTGGGCGCTTCGCCGAACGGGTTTTCGCCCGCGCTGCTGCCGCCGTCGGATGCGCCGTCCTTGGACGGGCCGAAGGGGTTCTCGCCGCCTTCCGAATCGGGCTGCGACTCGCTGCCGGCGTCGGGCACCACGATCTGGATCTTGTCGGTATCGACCACTTCTTCCTTGGGCAGGAACACGGTCACCGTCTGCGGCACGAAGATCACGATGGCCACCAGGATCAGCTGCATTGCCACCCACGGGATCGAACCCAGGTAGATGTCGTTGGAGGCGATCGGCTTGTCGATTCGCTTTTCCTTGTACAGCGTGTCC
>JAFECZ010000134.1 GCA_018241905.1 Pseudomonadota bacterium | reverse complement strand
CAGCCCCGCGTACATGGAACGCCATGGCGTGCCGCGGCATCCGCACGAGCTGCAGGGGCACGAGTGCTGCCACTACGCCAGCCTGATCCGGCACGACCGCTGGAACTTCATCAAGGACGAAGAGGAATACAGCGCCGCCGTGCGCTCGCGGCTGCACGTCAACAGCAGCGAGATCATCGCCAGCCATGCGCTGGCCGGCCGGGCCATTGCGATGCTGCCCACCTACCTGGTGGGCGACTACCTGCGCAGCGGCGAGCTTCGCCCGGTGCTCACCGACTACCAGCCCACCGTCAACAGCTCGCTCTACGCGATCTACTCGCCCACGCGCTACCTGATGGCCAAGGTGCGCTGCTTCATCGACGTGCTGTCGGCATCCTTTGCCGACCCGCCCTACTGGGAAGCGGGCGTCATGGAAGGCATCTGAGGCGGCGACGCGCCCGCGCCGGGCGCACGCCCGCACGCCGCGCGGGCAAGAACTTGCCGCTACTTGGTCAGCAGATGCGGCGGCAGCGGAATGAACTCCGTCTCGCCCGGCACCTGGCCGATGCGCTTGGCTTCCCAGTCCTCGCCGGCCTGCAGGATGCGTTCGCGGCTGCTGGAGACGAAATTCCAGCTCATGAAGCGCGGGCCGTCCAGCGGGTCGCCGCCGATCACGACGAAGCGCACCTGCGAGTCGCCCGTGGCACGAAGCTGCACCGGCTTGTCTTCGGGCAGCAGCACCATCGAGAACGGCGGCACGGCCTGCCCGTCGACTTCGATGGCGCCTTCCACCACGTACAGCGCCTCTTCGCGCGCCAGCACCGGCAGCTCGATGCGGCCGGCAGCGGGCAGCGCCACGTCGATGTAGAGCGTGGGCGCAAAGGTCTTCACCGGCGAGCGCACGCCGAAGGCTTCGCCGATGAGCACTCGGATGCTCGCGCCCTGCTCCGCAACTTCCGGAATGGCCTCGGCGCCCGTGTGCGTGAAGCTGGGCTCGATTTCCTCGAACTCCTTGGGGAGCGCCGCCCACAGCTGCAGGCCGTGGTTGACGTATTCGGCATCGAGCAGCCGCTCGGGCTTGCGCTCGGAGTGAACGATGCCGCGGCCGGCCGTCATCCAGTTGACGGCGCCGGGGCGGATCTCCTGCTCGCTGCCGATGCTGTCGCGATGCATCATCGCGCCCTCGAACAGGTAGGTGACCGTGGCCAGGCCGATGTGCGGGTGCGGACGCACGTCGTGCTCGCGGCCCGGATGCTCCTTGACCGGACCCATGTGGTCGAAGAAGACGAAGGGACCGACCGAACGCTTGGTGGCGGCCGGCAACAGGCGGCGCACCAGGAAACCGCCGCCCAGGTCCTTGTCGTGTGGCTTGAGAAATTCCATCGTGGACTCCGTTCTCTCTTGATCTTGCAAGGCGCGCCTTCAGCGCGCGAACTTCGCGGCCGCTGCCGCCACGCGCTCGCCCAGGCCGCGCGCCGTTTCGAGGTCGCCCTTGGCCATTTCCGTCGAACTGGCATCCGTGGGAGAGGTGGCGAGCGCGCCAGCATAGCCGCCCACGAAGTTGGGCGAGTTGCGCGTGGCCGCCTTGTCGTTGGACGGCAGCACGCCCAGGCCCACCCACAGGCCGCCGTGCTGCATGGCCAGCGTCCAGAAGTACTGGATGGTGGCGAACTTGTCGCCGTTCATGGCCGCGCTGTTGGTGAAGCCGGCAAAGAGCTTGTCCTTCCAGGCCTGCACGTACCAGGGCTTGGACGATGCGTCCGCGAACTTCTTGAACTGCCAGCTGGGCCCGCCCATGTAGGTGGGCGCGCCAAAGACAATGGCGCGGGCCGCCGCCATTGCCTCCCAGGCGCCGGCCGGCAAGTTGCCGTCGGCATCGATGGGAATCAACTGGGCGCCCGCGCCATCGGCCACAGCCTGCGCCATGCGCTGGGTGTGGCCGTAACCGGAATGGAAAACTACGACGATGTCAGACATCGTCCGAGTTTCCCCCAAGTGGCTTACTTCTTGTCGATGGAAAGACGACCGGGGCCGAAGGCAGCCAGGGCCAGCAGGCCGCCCACCACCGCGATGTTCTTGTTGAACAGCAGCGTGGCAACCATCTTCATCGCTTCGGGCGCGGCCCAGTAGGCGTGGAAGAAGAACGAGGCAACCAGCGTGAACACGGCCAGCACGATGGCAACCACGCGGGTCTTGTAGCCCAGCAGCAGCGCAATGCCGGCGCCCAGTTCCACGATGATGGCAACGATGGCGGCCACCGTGGGCACGGGCATGCCCACCGAGGTGATGTAGCCCACCGTGCCGGCAAAGCCCATCAGCTTGCCGAAGCCGGCGGGAATGAACAGGTAGGCCATCAGAATGCGGCCGACCAGCGCGAGCAGGTCGCCGCCGGGCAGGGTGCCGGCGTCATTGCGGTTGGCGGTAGCGGTGATCGAGTTGGACATGATGAAAAAACTCCTCAGTTGAAAAAGTTGAAGGACTGACGAAAGGCCGAAAGGAAGGCGCTTCAGGGCTGGAGGTCGAACACCAGCACTTCGGCGTCCTTGGCCGAAGCAAGACGCAGCTGTGATTCGCCTTCGATCTTGGCGGCGTCGCCGCCGCTGAGCTTCTGGCCGTTCACTTCGAGTTCTCCGCGCACCAGGTGCACGTAGGTCTTGCGTTCCTTGCCCAGGGCCAGCGTGGCTTCCTCGGCGCCGTCGAACAGGCCTGCGTACAGGCGTGCATCGGCATGGATCAGCACCGAGCCTTCGGCACCGTCGGGCGAGGCCACCAGGCGCAGCTTGCCGCGCTTCTCGGACGCGCCGAAGCTCTTCTGCTCGTAGCCGGGCTCGATGCCCTTCACGTTGGGTTCGATCCAGATCTGCAGGAAGTGCGTGGTCTGGTCGGCCTTGTGGTTGAACTCGCTGTGCATCACGCCGCTGCCGGCGCTCATGCGCTGGACGTCGCCGGGCGGAATGGATTCCACGTTGCCCATGCTGTCCTTGTGCGCCAGTTCGCCCGACAGCACATAGCTGATGATTTCCATGTCGCGGTGCCCGTGCGTGCCGAAGCCCGCACCGGCCGCCACGCGGTCTTCGTTGATGACGCGCAGGTTGCCGAAGCCCATGTGGGCCGGGTCGAAGTAGCCGGCAAAGGAAAAGCTGTGGTACGAGCGCAGCCAGCCGTGGTCGGCGTAGCCGCGTTCCTGTGATCTGCGAATTTGAAGCATCTTTCTCACTCCTGGCCCTGCGGGCCTCTGGCCCAGGGCTGTCTCGTAGGCCGCGCCGTATGCGCAGCGGATGTATGTAACTTTAGAGACGATGGAGGGTCTCGCGGGCGCCAGGTTTTGAAGGCATCATTCAAATAATTTGAACGAAAACCGTGACCAGCCGATGACCACCGCCCGCGACGCCCTCACCCCCGACGCCCTGGCCATGCTGCAGGCCGTGGCCCAATACGGCAGCTTTGCTGGCGCCGCCCGCGCCTTGAACCTGGTGCCCAGCGCCCTCTCGTACCGCATCCGCCAGATCGAGGATTCGCTGGACGTGCTGCTGTTCGACCGAAGCGCCCGCCAGGCCCGCATCACCGCCGCGGGGGCCGAGCTGCTGCGCGAAGGCGCCTGGCTGCTGGGCGAGATCGATGCCGTGGCCAATCGCGTGCGGCGCGTGGCCACCGGCTGGGAGGCGCAACTGACCATCGCCCTGGACACGGTGATCGCCCGCGACCCGGTGCTGGAGCTGGTCGGCGCCTTCTACGCGCTGAACCCGCCCACCCGCCTGAAGCTGCTCGACGAAACCCTGCTGGGCACCGCCCAGAGCCTGACCAGCGGCCAGGCCGACCTGGCCATCGGCACCGTCGTCGGCGCGGCAGGCCTGGCCTTCACGGCCACGGCCATCCGCAGCTGCCTGCTGGGCGAGCTGCGCTTCATCTACTGCGTGGCGCCGCACCATCCGCTGGCCAAATCCACCGTCCCCCTGAGCGACGAGGTCATACGCCAGCATCGCGCGGTGGCCGCAGCCGATTCGTCGCGCACCGGCGAGAGCATGACGGTGAACCTGGTGACCGGACAGGACGTGCTCACCGTGCCGAGCATGCAGGCCAAGCTGGCGGCCCAGCTGCACGGGCTGGGGGGCGGCTTTCTGCCCGAGCCGATGGCCAGGCCCTACATCGAGGCCGGCCACCTGGTGGAGTGCCGGACCGAGCGCACGCCGCCCAGCGGCCAGATGCACTGCGCCTGGCGCATGCCGGCCAGCGGCAAGCCGGGCCACGCATTGCAGTGGTGGCTGGAGCGTTTCGAGCACGAAGCCACGCGCCGCGCGCTCCTGAACAATCACCGGAGCTTTCGATGATGAGCGCGTTGCCGCGCCGCGACAGGCCCAAGGGCGGTTAGAGTCCGTCGACAGTCACACATTCCAAACCCAACAACCGAGACAAGCCCATGAGCCTTCGCAACACCGCCAAGCGCAGCCGTCCGAAATCGTCGCCCAGCCAGCACTTCGCCATCGTCGGGGCCGGCATTGCCGGCGTCGCCTGCGCCCGCACCCTGGTGCAGGCCGGCCATCGCGTCACGGTGTTCGAGTGGAACAAGCAGCCGGGCGGGCGCATGGCCAGCGAGCCCACGCCCTTCGGCAGCTTCGACAGCGGGGCGCAGTACTTCACCGTGCGCGACCCGCGCTTCATGCGCGTGCTGCAGACCACGCCCGAGCTGTGCCGCCCCTGGAGCGCCAACGCGGTGCGCGTGCTCGACGCGCATGGGCGCGTGGCCGAGGCCGCCCTGCCCCGGCTCGAACCGCACTTCGTGGCCCAGCCCGGCATGAGCGCGCTGGTGGCCTACTGGGCCAAGCCGCTGGGCGATGCGCTGCTGACCGGCCTGCAGGTGACCCAGGTCGAGCGCGATGCGCTGGACAACACCCGCTGGCAGCTGCGCACCGAGGCCGACGATGGCTCGGTGCACGTGCATTCCGGCTTCGACGCCGTGCTGATGGCCACGCCGCCGAACCCGGCGCGCCGCCTGCTGGCATCGCACTCGCCCGAGCTCACCGAGCAGATGGCGCGGGTCAAGGTGGGGCCGTGCTGGACGCTGATGATCGCCTTCCCCAACGCCAACCAGCCCACCATGTCGCACCTGGGTCCGCAATGGAATGCGGCGCGCAGCACGCACCACCGCGTGGCCTGGCTGGCCCGCGAATCGTCCAAGCCGGGCCGGCAGACCGTCGAGCGCTGGACCTTGCAGGCCAGCCCCGACTGGTCGCAGGAACACCTGAAGGACGACGCGCCGCGCGTGCAGGCCAAGCTGCTGCGCGCCTTTGCCGAAGTCACCGGCATCCGCGCCGAGCCTTCGTACGCCCACACCCGCTGCTGGCCCGAGGCGCAGACCCTGGTGCCGGCCGGCAAGCCGCACCTGTGGGACGCCAAGGCCGGGCTGGGCGTTGCCGGCGACTGGTGCACCGGCCACCGGGTGGAAGAGGCCTTCCTCTCGGGCCTGTCGCTGGCCCTTGCCGTGCATTGATCGGCCGCTTCGCGCCCTCGCCCACCGGCCCGCTGCATGCAGGCTCGCTGGTCGCCGCCCTGGCCAGCTGGCTGGACGTGCGTGCGCACGGCGGCCCGCAGGCGCGCTGGCTGGTGCGCATCGAGGACGCGGATACCGAGCGCTGCCAGAGCGGCATGGGCCAGGTGATCCTGCAGCAGCTGGCCGCCTGCGGCCTGCTGCCCGACGAGGCGCCCGTCTGGCAGACCCGGCGCACGGCCCTCTATGAAACTGCCCTTTCGCAATTGCAGCAGGCGGGCCTGGCCTACCCCTGCGGCTGCTCGAGAAAAGACATCGACGAGGCGCTGGCCCGCCTGGGCCTGGTGCACACCCGCCATGGCGAACGCGTCTACCCCGGCACCTGCCGCGACGGGCTGCACGGCAAGAAGGCCCGCGCCTGGCGCTTTGCCGCAACGAAGTTCCAGGGCGCGGGCGGCCCGCTGGCCTGGGCCGACCGCCGCCTGGGCCCGCAGCAGCAGGACGTGGCACGCGAGGTGGGCGACTTCGTGCTCAAGCGCGCCGACGGCCCCTGGGCCTACCAGCTGGCCGTGGTGGTGGACGATGCGCAGCAAGGCATCACCGACGTGGTGCGCGGCGAAGACCTGGCCGACAACACCGCCCGCCAGGTCCTGCTGCAGCGCGCGCTGGGCCTTGCGACGCCGCGCTACCTGCACACCCCGCTGGTGCTGGGCGCCGACGGCAGCAAGCTTTCCAAGCAGAACGGCGCCAAGGCAATCGACACCGGCTCGCGCGGGGCCGCGCAAGCCGAACTGACTGCCGCCGCCAGGGTGCTGGGCCTTTCGGGCGATGACCGGGCCGCGTGGGTGGCGCAGTGGCGCTCGCTCTACCCCGACGCGTGCTGATATCCCTGGCGCGCCGGCCCGCCGCAGCCATTCCCTAGAATTCCGGTCCTGATGATTCCCCCTCGTGACACCGATCCGGCGCAGCTCCCCGAGAGCGCGCCCCAAGAAGGCGCCGGCGCCCCGGCCGCAGCAGCGCCCGAAGATGAAGCCAAGCCGCACCCGCTGCACCGTCGCCTGAAAAGCTTCGTCAAGCGCGGCGGCCGCACCACCGAAGGCCAGGCGCGCGCCTACGAGCTCTACGGTCCCCAGTTCCTGCTGCCCTACCAGGCCGAACGCCTGGACCTGGCCGGCGCCTTCGGCCGCAACGCGCCCACGGTGCTGGAAATCGGCTTCGGCATGGGCGAGGCCACCGCGCACATCGCCGGCCTGATGCCCGAAACCAACTTCCTGTGTTGCGAAGTACACGAACCGGGCGTGGGCGCGCTGCTCAAGCGCATCGGCGAACAGAACCTGAGCAACATCCGCATCTGCGCGCACGACGCGGTCGACGTGATCGACCACATGCTCGCCCCCGGCGTGCTGGCCGGCGTACATGTGTTCTTCCCCGACCCGTGGCACAAGCTGCGGCACAACAAGCGCCGCCTGATCCAGGGCCCGCTGGTGAAGAAGCTGGCCGACCGCCTGGCGCCGGGCGGCTACCTGCACTGCGCCACCGACTGGAAGCCCTACGCCGAGCAGATGGTGCAGGTGCTGCAGGCCGAGCCCCAGTTGCGCATCACGCCCGACGCCTCGCCGGAAGGCTATGCGCCCAAGCCCCACTACCGCCCCCTGACCAAGTTCGAGAACCGCGGCATCAAGCTCGGACACGGCGTTTACGACGTTTTGTTCACGAAAACCTGACCCGATTTGCGCACCTTGGCATTACCTTTGCGTAGCATGCAAAGGTTACAAAATGTCATGGAGCGCACGATGGTTACCACTCGCCGCAAGCTGCTGATCAACGCCGGCGCGGGCCTTGGCCTGGGCGTGCTGGGCGCGGGCTGGCACGCCGCGGCGCGGGCCGCCCCCGGCGCGCGCAAGCTGGTAATGGGCCAGTCGGTGCCGCTCACCGGCGCTGCCAGCGAAATCGGCCTGGCCTTTGCCGCCGGCGCCAAGCTCTACGTGGACGCGTTCAACGAGAAGAAGGACGCACCGCTGGAGCTGGAACTGCGCCAGCTCGACGACGGCTACGACGCCGCCCGTGCAGGCGCCAATGCAAAGAAGCTGCTGGCCGACGGCGCAGACCTGCTGTTCGGCTTTGTCGGCACCGCCAGCAGCACCGCCGCGGCCAACGCCGCCAAGGATCAGGGCGCCGTGCTCCTGGCCCCCTTCGCGGCTGCGGACAACCTGCGCGACGGTTCCTTTCCCCAGGTCTTCCATGTGCGCCCCAGCATGGCGGACGAAGCCTTCAAGATGGTGCAGCACGCCGCCACCGTCGGCCACAACCGCATCGCGGTGCTCGGCGAGGACGACGCCATGGGCCGCGCCGGCCTGGCCGCGGTGGAAATGGCCATGAAGGAGTTGAAGCTGCCGCCGCCGGTGGCCAGCGCCTTCGTGCCCACCAACAGCAACAAGGTCGATGCGGCCGTGGCCGCCATCAGCGCGCAAAAGCCCCAGGTCGTGATCCAGGCATCGCTGTTCAACACCACGGCCGCCTTCATCCGCGCCATGCGCAAGAGCGGCTGGGGCGGCACCTTCATGAACTTCTCGATGGTC
The DNA here is from genome assembly GCA_018241905.1 of Pseudomonadota bacterium. Classification (GTDB taxonomy): domain Bacteria; phylum Pseudomonadota; class Gammaproteobacteria; order Burkholderiales; family Burkholderiaceae_C; genus Variovorax. The sequence continues at coordinate 3,410 of JAFECZ010000134.1, read as the reverse complement.
GGCATGGATCCGCTGTTCGTCGCCCTGGGCAAGGACATCCGCGGCGTGGTGATCAGCCAGGTGGTGCCCTCGCCGCGCAGCACGGCCACCCCGATCGTTCGCGAGTACTTGGCGGCCATCGACAACTCCGACCAGACGCCCAGCTACGAAAGCCTGGAGGGCTTCATCGCCGCCAAGACCCTGGGCGAAGCCGTGCGCCGCAACGGCGCCGGCCTCAACCGCGCCAGCATGCAGAAGGCCTTGAACAGCCTGGGCGACCTGGACGTGGGCGGCTACCGCCTGCGGCTGCGCGCCGGCGTGCACGACTCGGCCTGGGCCATCGACCTGGTCACGGTCACGGCCGACGGGCGGGTGATTCGCTAGCGACCTCGCGCGCCGACTCGGGCCGGCTCAGATATCGAGCCCCAGCGACCCGCGCCGTCCGCTGCCGCCCTCGCCGCGGCCTTCTTCCTCCATGTCGCGGCAATAGGCGCGCAGCCTGAGCAGCGCGCGGTACATGGCGTCGCGCTCCTCGACCGGCAGCGCGCGGATGGCCGCGGCCTGGCGCGCCTTGGCAATGGGAATGGCCTGGGCATGCAGGTCGTGCCCGCTGGGCGTGATCACGCAGTAGACCTTCTTGCGCGGCGTGTTGCCTTCGGCCTCCAGCGACACCAGGCCGCGCCCCTCGAGCAGCTTGAGCGTGCGGCTCACCAGCGCCTTGTCCGAGCTGGACTGCAGCACCAGGTCGCTGAAGGCCATGCGCTGCGCATGCGCCACCAGCGCCAGGAGGCGCCATTCCGAAATCGACAGGCCGAACTGGTCCGCATAGGGCAGCGTGATCGTGCGGCGCAAGGCGTTGCCGACCTGGCTCATCAGGGTCGTGATGAAGGCATCGACCGTGAGGCTGCTGCCGGCTTCGTCCAGGTCGTGCCAGGGCGTCGGCGCCTCGGGCGCAAGAGAAGAAGGGGTGTTGGGCTCACTCATTGGGCGCGAATTGTTCCATGCCGGGTCGAGTCCGGCCCTCGAAGAATCCAGAACTTGCGAAATTACATGTCAATAGGTATTTGCGGCAAGTTGATGCATCAATTTAAGACTGAAAATCTTACTTCATTAGTGAACTTGTGTTTCACATAAGGAACGTTTTCAGCCAGAAAGCCGCCCACGCCAGCCCAGCGTGACTCTTCCTTCCCCACGGAGCCAGCCTTGAACTTCCCCACCCGCCGCCACCTCCTGAGCCTCGCGACCGCGATGGCCGCCAGCACCCTCGTTGCCGCCCCGGCGCTCGCGCAGGGGGACTACCCCAGCAAGCCGATCACGGTGGTGGTGTCGTATCCGCCCGGCGGGGACACGGACGCCATTGCCCGCCTCTTTGCCGACAAGCTCTCGCAGCGCCTGAAGCAGCCGGTGATCATCGACAACAAGCCGGGGGCCGGTGGCGCCCTGGGCAACAACTACGTCAGCCGCGCCGCCAACGACGGCTACACGCTGCTGTTCACCCCCAACCCCTTCACCACCGCGCCGCTGGTGATGAAGCTCTCGCCCAGCGCCGGCTACGACGTGCTGCACGGCTTTGCGCCGATCATCAACACGGCCACGCAGCCGCTGGTGCTGGTGGCCTTTGCGGGCCTGGGCGTGAAGACCCTGCCGGAACTGATCGCCAGGGCCAAGTCGGGAAAGACGGTGACCTACGCCAGCCCCGGCGCCGGCTCGCCCATGCACATCGTCGGCGAGTGGCTCAACCAGGCCGCGGGCGTGAAGTTCACCCACGTGCCCTACCGCGGCGTGGGCCCCTCGGTCACCGACGTGGTGGCCGGCCACGTGGACACCGCCTGGGTCACCTTCGGCGCCGTGCGCCAGTACCTGCAGACCGGCCGGCTGATTCCGCTGGCCATCGGCGATGCACAGCGCTCGCCCATCGCGCCCGAGGTGCCTACCCTCAGGGAACTGGGCTACAAGAACGTGGTGGTGGGCGCCTGGAACGGCTTCATGGCGCCCAAGGGCACGCCGGCACCGGTCGTCAAGCTGCTCAACGAGAACCTCAACGAGATCCTGAAGTCGCCCGAGGTGGTAGAGAAGCTGGCTTTCTTCGGCGCCCTGCCCGCCGGCGGCACGCCCGAGGTGCTGGCCAAGATCAACGCCAGCGACTACGCCGTGATGGGCAAGGTGATCCAGGACCTGGGCATCGTCGCGGAATAAGCGCCATGCTCCGCCAACCCTGCGATCAACCCGAAGGTGCAGGCGCCTCGACCATCGGCGCGGACACGCCGCAGGTGACGGCGCGCACCAAGGTGCTGGGCCGCGCCATCTATGCCGGCGACATCAAGGTGGCCGGGATGCTGCACGGCAAGGTGCTGCGCAGCCCCTACCCCAGCGCTCGCATCGTTTCCATCGACACCTCGGCGGCGCTGGCGCTGCCGGGCGTGAAGGCGGTGCTCACCGGCGCCGACGCGCCGCGCGCCATGTGGGGCGTGCATCACAAGGAACGCCGCATCCTGGCCGAAGGCATCGTGCGATTTGCCGGCGAGGAAGTGGCCGCCGTGGCCGCCGCCACCGAAGAGATCGCGCGCGACGCGCTGGACCTGATCCGCGTCGAGTACGAAGAGCTGCCCGCCATCCTCACGACCGACGAAGCGCTGGACGAAGAGGCGCCCGGCATCCACCCGGAGCGCAACAACGTCGCACACGAGATCCGCTTCACGCGCGGCGACATCGACGCCGGCTTTGCCGCGGCCCGCGTGGTGCACGAAGCCACCTACGACTGCCACGCCCAATATCCCGGCTACCTCGAGCCCATGGGCACGGTGGCGAGCATCGACCCCGAAGGACGCCTGGTGGTGTGGACCTCCACCCAGTCGGTCACCCAGGCCCGCCTGCGCCTGGCGGCGGCGCTGGAGCGCCCGATTTCCAGCGTGCGCGTGGTGCAAGCCACCACAGGCGGCGGCTTTGGCGGCAAGCTGGTGGAAGACGCCAACAACCTCGTGGCCGGCCTGCTCGCAGTGAAGACCGGCAAGCCGGTGCGCGTGGTGAACAACCGGCTGGAGGATTTCCTGGCCGCATGCTCCAGCGTGCCCGAGCGCATCACGCTCAAGCTGGGCATGGATGCCAACGGCATCATCGTGGCCAAGGACGTTCGCATCGTGGCCGAGTGCGGCGCCTACAGCGGCCTGTGCGGTGAGGTGATGCACGTCACCGCCATGCGCAGCGACAACATGCACCGCAACCCCAACGTGCGCTCGCATGCCACGCTGGTCTACACCAACAACCCGCCGCACGGCGCCTTCCGCGGCTTCGGCGGCACGCAGATGCAGTTTGCGCTGAACAGCCACATCGACACGATGGCGCGCATGCTGGGCCTGGACCCGGTCGACATCCACCAGCGCAACGCCATCGGCCGCGGCGAGGTGTCGATCCACGGCTGGCAGATCGGCAGC
>JAFECZ010000133.1 GCA_018241905.1 Pseudomonadota bacterium | reverse complement strand
CGGCAGCGTGTAACGCCACCCCCCGAGGGGGAGACCACACCTGGGGACTGGCAAAGCCAGATCCCCGGTGCGTGGCTGGGTTTGGGTGGGGGCGGCTAATTGCCGCCTTCCTTCATGCGGCGGTATTCGTTGCGCTTCATGGCCAGGTAATCGTTGCGCTCGGTCTCGTGCAGCTGCTTGGCGTACTGCTCGGTGCCGTCGAACCAGGAGGCGAAGCGCTTGTCGAGTTCCGGCGGGGTGGGGTGGTCGAGGAAGGAGTCGATCGCCAGGTAGTAGCGCATGGTGTTTCGCTCCACCACGCCGCGCACGCCGCCGATGTATTGCGGGCTGCCGTCCGCTTCCTTGCCGGTGGTGGTGAAGCCCACCTTGTCGCTGCCCAGCGTGGCCAGGTAGGCCTGCATGGCCAGCCGCGCCGCGGTGCCGTAGGCATACGAGTAGCTCAGGTGGATGAACGACTTGCCGCCCTCGATCGGGGTGGCGGTGAGCTCGATGCGGTAGTTGCGGGTGGACAGCGGACCCTGGTCGGCGCTCAGGCGCGCATCCAGGTAGTCGGCGGTGGCGGCCGCCAGCCGGTACTGGAACTTGACCACCTGCGCGTCCGACAGGGGCTGGTCGAACTTTCGGCCCAGCGCCACCGCCAGCACGGGGCCGCTGGCTTCGCTTTGCACCAGGCACTGCTTGGTGTTGAGGTGAAGCATCAGCACCTCGCACCAGTTGCCTGCGCTCTTGAGGCCGTCGCGCACCTGCTCGAAGGGATGGTCCACCACGGCGTAGATGTCGCCGGCGAGCCTGGTGGGGTTCTCGGTGGACTCGAGCGTGATGCGGCGCTTGAAGGGGTTGCTGGCCAGCTGCGGCTGCAGCGCCTGGTACTTGGAGCGCAGCGCGGCCGCGCCGCCGGCATCCGTGGCCTCCGTCGTCTCGGCCGCTGGGGCCGCGGGGGTCGGGGCCGGCGCCTGGGCCTGCACACCCTGCACGAGCATCAGGCCAAACAACATGCAGGCGCCCAGAAGGCGCACAAGAGGATGGTTCGCTTGCTTCGTCATGGCGGGCCCGGCGTGCATCGTGGAGGCCGCCACGATAGTCCTAAGCCCCTCGAAGCGCCAGTGGTCCCTCAGATGGCTTGCGGGTCGACATCCACCAGCCAGCGGATCACCCCCTTGCCCACCGGCGCCTGCCGCAGCGCGTGCAGCGTCGGGAGGGTGCCGGCCAGGAAGCGCTGCAAGGCGGCGCGCGAGCCGCTTTCGACGAGCATCTGTGCGCGCTCCACATTGGCCACGCGCTGGATGGCCAGGGGCACGGCCGGGTAGCAGCTGACTTGCGCGGCTTCTTGCAGCGCCTGCGCCGATTCGGCGGCCGCCTGCAAGAAGGCCTGCGCCACGTCCTGCGTCCGCGCGTCGGCGCGCAGCAGCGCCTGGAAGGCAAAGGGCGGCATGCCGGCGGCGCGGCGCTCGTCCAGCTCCTGGGCCGCAAAGGCGGGGTAGTCGTGCTCGGCGAGTGCGGCAAACAGCGGGTGCTGCGGATGATGGGTCTGGATCCACATCTGCGCCGTGCTGCCCTGCGCCGCCAGGTAGGCCGCGTCGCGGCCGGCGCGGCCCGCCGCCTGCATCAGCAGGCTGAACAGCCGCTCGGGCGCGCGGAAATCGCTGGAGAACAGCGCGCCGTCGGGGTTGAGCGCCGCCACCAGCGTGATGCGCCGGAAGTCGTGGCCCTTGGCGATCATCTGCGTGCCCACCAGGATGTCCACCTCGCCGGCGTGCACGGCAGCCAGCTGCTGCTCGAGCGCGCCCTGCTTGCGGGTGCTGTCGGCGTCGATGCGCGCAATGCGCACCGGCGAGCCGTCGGGCCGTCGCACCGGCTCGAACAGTTCGGCCAGGTGTTCCTCCAGCCGCTCGGTGCCGCGGCCGATGGGCGCGATGTCCAGGTTGCCGCAGCTCGGGCAGGCGCGCGGCACCCGCTCGGCAAATCCGCAGTGGTGGCAGCGCAGGCTGCGGTCGATCTTGTGGAAGACGCGGTAGGCGCTGCAGTGCGGGCATTCGCTCTTCCAGCCGCAGTCGCCGCAGGCCAGCACCGGCGCATAGCCGCGCCGGTTGAGAAAGACCATGCTCTGCTCGCCGCGCGCAATGCGCTGGCCGATGGCGTCCATCAGGGCGGCCGACAGCACCGTCTTGGGCGGCTGCAGGTTCATGTCGACCAGGCGAACGCCGGGCAGGGCAGCCTCGGCGCCGCCGTTGTCCGGGTCGCGGATGCGCGAGGGCATTTCCAGTCGCGCGTAGCGCCCTCCCGCGTCGCCTTCGGACGGCGGGCGGCTCTGCTGCCAGCTTTCGAGCGACGGCGTGGCCGAGCCCAGCAGCACCTTGGCGCCTTCGCGCCGGCCGCGCCACACGGCCAGGTCGCGCGCGGAATAGCGGGCACCTTCCTGCTGCTTGTAGCTGGGGTCGTGCTCCTCGTCGACCACGATCAGCGACAGGCGCGGCATCGATGCGAACACTGCCATGCGTGTGCCCAGCACGATGCGGGCCGTGCCCAAGTGCGCCGCCAGCCAGCTGGCCAGGCGCTGCGGGTTGGTCATGCCGCTGTGCAGCGAAACGACGGCGCCGGCACCGAAGCGCTGCGCAAACCGGGCCTCCAGCTGTGGCGTGAGGTTGATCTCGGGAACCATCACCAGCGCCTGGGCCTGCGGGTCGCGCTCGAGCAGCGAAGCGACCGCGCGCAGGTAGACCTCGGTCTTGCCGCTGCCGGTGCTGCCGAACAGCAGGAAAGGGCCGGGTTCGGCGGCCACGCGGGCCAGGGCCTGGGCCTGCTCGGCGCTGGGGGTGGGCGCCGATTGGTCGGCGACCGGCGGCTGCGCGCCTGCCGTGTCCTGCCGCTTCAGCCGCCGGGCGAGCTGCACGGCGCTCAGGTCGCGCAACTGGGGCGGCAGTGCGGCCAGCGCCACCTCGCCCAGCGAACGCTGGTAGTAGCGGGCGGCGAAGCTCACCAGGTCGCGCCAGGCGGCGTTCAGCGGGGGCAGGGCGTCCAGCGCGCCGGCCACCTCGCGCAGGGCCACCTTTTCGGCTTGCGGATCGGGTGCCGCGGCCTCGGCGGCCCACACGACCCCCATCACTTCTCGCCGGCCCAGCGGCACGCGCACCAGCGTGCCGGCCGCCAACGGCTCGGCGCTCGCGTAACTCAACAAGTCGCCCAGGGCGCTGTGCGCCGGGGTTTGCAGCGCAATCTCAAGGCGCCAGGTCATGAGGGGACAAGATGCGAAACGTTTTTAAAGAGAGCTGTAAGAAGATGGACTAAGCCGTTGATTTGATTGCGCTTTACCCCTCTGCCCAAAGAACTTGTGGATAACTTTGTTGATATTGGGCCCCGATTGCCGCCCAAGCCTCGAAAAATCAAGGCCTGAGCTGGATTGCCCGCAAAAAGGGCAAAGTTCAAAGCATATATAAATCAACAACTTAGCTGCGCTATCGCTTTAGGAGCACGGCCGGGAGGGAGGGCCCTCAGTTTGCGCGGCGCAGCAAGATCCGTGTGCATAAGTCAGTCGGTCTTTACTGATTCAGCCTTGACAAAGCACAAAGCACGATTCTTTGCTTACATTCGTTAACTGGCGCGTGAGTGGTCGCTATGCGCGCAGTGCCCGCGATTGGCTGTGCACTGCCTCCACCAGCGCCGCGACATGGTCCGGCGGCGTGAACTGGCTGATGCCGTGCCCCAGGTTGAAGATGTGCGTCGGACCGGATTTCGAAACATCCTGGTGCGGTTTTCCGAAGCTGGCCAGCACCTTGCCGACCTCCTGGGCGATCTGTTGTGGGGGTGCAAACAACACATTCGGGTCGATGTTGCCCTGCAGCGCCTTGCCCTTGGCGCCTTCGCCGACGCGCCGGCGCGCCTGGCCCAGGTTGACCGCCCAGTCCAGCCCAAGCACCTCGCAGTCGAGCGCCTGCATGTCTTCCAGCCACAGGCCGCCGCCCTTGGTGAAGACGATGCGCGGCACCGGCTGGCCGTCTGCGCCGTTGCGCTTGAGCTGCGCCAGCACACGGGCGGTATAGGCCAGGCTGAAGGCCTGGAAGGCGCCGTCGGCCAGCACGCCGCCCCAGCTGTCGAACACCATCACCGCCTGGGCGCCGGCGTCGATCTGCGCATTCAGGTAGGCGGCCACCGCATCGGCGTTGACGGCCAGCACGCGGTGCATGAGGTCGGGGCGGCCGTAGAGCATCGACTTGACCAGGCGGTAGTCGCTGGAGCCGGCGCCTTCGACCATGTAGCAGGCCAGGGTCCAGGGGCTGCCGGAAAAGCCGATGAGAGGAACGCGGCCGTCCAGCGCCTGGCGGATCGAGCGCACCGCGTCGAACACGTAGCGCAGCTTGTCCATGTCGGGCACGGCCAGGGCAGCCACGGCCGCTTCATCGCGCACCGGCGTGGCAAAGCGCGGGCCCTCGCCAGCCTCGAACGACAGGCCCAGGCCCATGGCGTCGGGCACCGTCAGGATGTCGGAGAACAGGATGGCCGCATCCAGCGGATAGCGAGCCAGCGGCTGCAGCGTCACCTCGGTGGCGTAGTCGACATTGGTGGCCAGCCCCATGAAGCTGCCGGCCTTGGCCCGCGTGGCGACGTATTCCGGCAGGTAGCGCCCTGCCTGGCGCATCAGCCACAGGGGCGTGTAGTCGGTGGCCTGGCGCCAGCAGGCGCGCAGGAAGGTGTCGTTCTTCAGGGGTGCAAAGGCCATCCCCCGATTGTCGCAGGCAGGGTCAGGCGGCCTTGTACTTGATCGAACAACCGTAGGCGCGCGTCGCGGCGGCCGAAACGGGTTTGCCGCCAAAGGTCTCCGTCAGCGCCTGGTTGACGTAGTTGGTCGCGCCCTTGATGTCTTCCTGGCGCGCCGAGGCAATGCTGTCGATGCCGCCGGCATAGATGAGCACGCCCTTGGGATCGATGATGAACATGTGCGGCGTGGTGCGCGCGCCGTAGGCCTGGCCGATGGTGCCGTCAGTGTCCATCAGGGTGGCGGTGGGCGCGGCCTTGCGCTCCTTGAGCCAGTGGTCCAGCGCAGCCGGCTGCATGAAGTCGGCGGCCGCGCGCTCGGTGGAATTGATCGACAGCCAGACCACGCCCTTGTCGGTGGCCTGCTTCTGCGTGGCGGGCATGTTGCCGCTGTTGTAGTGCTTCTGCACGAAGGGGCAGCCCGGGTTGGTCCATTCGAGCACGACGTACTTGCCCGCGAAGTCGGACAGCTTGTGCTGCTGGCCCCGGGTGTCGGTGGCCACGAAATCCGGCGCGGGTTGGCCGACCGCGGGCGCCGCATGCGCGTTGCTGCCGATGAGCAGCGTGGCGCCCAGCGCGACGGCTGCCGTCATGATGGCGCGGCGCGAAGCGCGGGTGAGGGCGGCGCGGGCTTGGCGCGCAGCGCGCATGGAGCGGTCGGCGGAGGTGGAAAGCTTCGACATCGTCGATTTGACTCCTCGAAAATTTCAACTGCAGCCAGAGCTTAGACTGGTTTTTTGAAGTTCTTGCTACAACCAGTAAGCGCCCATGGTCAAGGCCAGGGCGGCGCCTTGCTTGTCCTCTTTATAGACCAGACAACGCCGCGCCCAGTTCGTCCTTGCTCAGGATCTCGCTGAGCACCACCGGCGGCTTGCCGGGCGCGTGCAGCACATACACGGGCACGCCGCTGCGGCCCAGCGCCGTGAGCGCAGCCGTGATGGCCTGGTCGCGCCGGGTCCAGTCGGCGCGAAGGAGCGCCACGTTCTTGGCCTTGAACTGCGCCAGCACGTCGGCATCGGCCAGGGTGGCCTTCTTGTTGTACTGGCAGGTGACGCACCAGGCGGCGGTGAAGTCGACGAAGACCGGGCGGCCCTCGGCCGTCAATTCGGCCACCCGCTGGCTGGACCAGGGCTGCCAGCGGTCTTGCGGGCTCGATGCGCTGGCCACGGCCGGTGCACCCTGGACGATGTTCGGGCCGATGCTGGCAGCCAGTACCACCGTGCAGGCCAGGAAAATCGAGGCGACGACCACGCGCGAGCGGCCGTGCAGGGTAAAGGCCCAGACCAGCGCCGCCAGGCACACCAGCAGCGCCAGCAGCGCGCCGGCGCCGTCGATGCCGCTTTGCTGGCCCAGTACCCACACGAGCCAGGCAACGGTGCCGAACATCGGGAAGGCCAGCAGGCGCTGCAGCGTGCGCATCCAGCCGCCGGGCCGCGGCAGCAGGCGCGCCACCGCCGGAATGAAACCGGCCAACAGGTAGGGCAACGCAAGCCCGAAGCCCAGCGCGGCGAAAAGCAGCATGGCCTGGGGCGCCGGCAGCGTGATGGCGAAGCCGAGCGAGGCGCCCATGAATGGCGCGGTGCAGGGCGAGGCAATGACCACCGCCAGCACGCCGGAAAGGAAGTCGTTGACCAGCGGCCGGCTCGACCGCGCCCCGCCCAGCGCAGCCGGTGCCATGCGGCCGAACTCGAAAACGCCCGCCAGGTTCAGGCCGATCAAGGTAAACAGGGCCGCCAGGCCCGCGACCACCGCCGGCGACTGCAGCTGAAAGCCCCAGCCCAGCTGGGCGCCGGCTGCGCGCAGCGCCAGCATGGCTGCGGCCAGGGCCAGCAGCGAGATCATCACGCCCGCCGTGTAGGCCAGGGCGGCGCGCCGGTGGCCGCCATGGTCGCCGCTTTGGCGGGCAAAGCCCAGAACCTTGATGGCCAGCACCGGGAAGACGCAGGGCATCAGGTTCAGCAGCAGTCCGCCCAGCAGGGCGCCGACCAGCGCCACCGCGAGGCTGCTGGCGGCAAATGCGGTGGGGGCGGTGGAGACAGGAGCTGGGCCGGCGGCATTCTCGGCCAGCGCGGCCTGCAATGCGGGCGAAACCTCGGCGTGCGCCGCGGGTGCGGCATTGGCCGGCCAGGTGCCGGAAACCTTGGCTTCGGTGCGCCATGCCAGGGGCTTGTCGCCGGTCTTCGGCTGCGCCAGCGCCAGCACTATCGGCATGATGTCCGGGCTGGCGCTGCGCTGTTCGGCCAGCGGGTAGCTGGCGGTCCAGGTGCTGCCCTGCCACGACTGCTTCCAGTCGCGGCCGGAAACGGCGGCGTTATGCACCACTTCGCCGGTTTCGGGGAAGAACTCCAGCGTTCGCCCCTGGGCCGAGGCCGGCAGGCCGTCGACACGCAGCTTGAGCTGCTGGCCTTGCACTTCTATCTGCGCCGGCTGCGCCAGCTCGGCAGGCTGCGCCTCGAAAGCGGTCTCGAAGGCCGGGCGGTTCAGGGCCGTGGCGCCCTGCACCGGCAGCTTGAGCGCGAAGTTGCCTTCTTCGGGGATGCACTCCTGCTTGCACACCAGCCACGAGGCCTTCAGCCGCACGTCCAGGTCGCTGCCGCCCATCAGCGAGACGGGGGGCTTGAATTCGGGCGATACCGTGAGCTGCACGGGCAGCAGCACCGTGTTCTCGTAGCCGAAGTTGGCCAGCGTGCCGACCGGGATCTTGTGCGGGGTGGGCCAGGCGACGTCGGCGGCGCTCACGCCGGCCGGCAGCGTCCAGTTCAGCTCCGTCGGAAGGCCGGAGTCGCCGGCGTTCTTCCAGTAGGTATGCCACTGCGGTTGATGCTGCAGTTGCAACCCGACCCAGATCCTGGCGCCGGGTGTCACGCCGTCGGGTGCATAGGCCATGAGCTCGGCGCGCACGCGCGGGGTGCTCACCACCGCCTGGGCCGGGGCCGGAAGCTGTGCGTGGGCCGAGGGCGGCAGGACGGCCGCGCCGGCGGCCAGGAGCAGGGAGAGCGCAAAAGCCTTGCGCAGTGTCGAAATCAGCATGGCAGCGGTCGGAGCTCGCACAAGGGCCGAAGTTCCATGGCCTCCGTCAGGCGGCCCAGCCCAGCACGACGCGGCGGGTGTGGGCGCTTTTCTTCTCGATCTTGCTCACCACCACCGAACCGATCTCGCGGGTGTTGGCCACGTGGGTGCCGCCGCAAGGCTGGTAATCGATGTGGGCCTGGGTGCCGGCAGTGCCGATCCGGATGGTGCGCACCTGGCCGCTGCCACGCGGGGGCTGCACGCTCATGCTCTTGACCAGGGCGGGGTTGGCATCGAGTTCGGCGTCGCTGATGGCGCCGACCTCCAGCGCATGGGCCTCGGCCACCAGCCGGGCCAGGCCGGCGGTGAGCGCGTCCTTGTCCAGCGGATCGGTCATGTGGAAATCCAGCCGGGCGTATTCCGGCGTGATGGAGCAGCCGTCCACCGGCTGGGGCACCAGGTGGCACAGCAGGTGCGTGGCGGTGTGAAAGCGCATCAGCTTGTGACGGCGCTCCCAGTCGATGCGGGCCACGACGGTGTCGCCGGGCTGCAGCGCCGCCAGCGCGGCGTCCTGGCCCGGCGCCGGCACGTGGAGGATGTCGGCGGTGGGCTTGCCCTGCGCGTCCTTGGCCTTGCGGGTGTCGGCAATGGCCAGGACGACGCCGTTCGGCCCGATCAGGCTGCCGCTGTCGCCCGCCTGGCCGCCGCCTTGCGGATAGAACACGGTGCGGTCCAGCAAAAGGCCGCCCTCGTCGAGGCGCAGCACCTTGGCCTCGCATTCGCGCAGGTAGGCGTCGGAGCGGAACAGATCCTGGGTCATGCGCCCGATGGTAGCGGCCTGCCTGTTTGGCTGCGCCGACGCGCCAAGACGCCCCTTGCCGACAGTGGCCCGGCCGCCAGCCGCACAAGATGTGACAAGAAAAAGCATGAAGGAGCCTGCCATGTCACCGCCCTCCATCCGCGTCCGATGTGTCTGCCTTGCCTTGTTCGCGCTGGTCGTGGCCGGCTGCGGCGATACCGCCAAGCTGCCCTTCGAGGCCGGCGTGGGGCCCAGCCCGCAACTGCCCGCGCCCAACAAGAGCATGCTGCCCACGGTGAACGTCGCCACGGCCACCGGCTGGGGCGACACCGCTGGGCCGACGCCCGCCGCGCCGTTCAAGGTGGCGGCGCTGGCGCGCGGGCTCGAGCATCCGCGCTGGCTCTATACGCTTCCCAATGGCGACGTGCTGGTGGCCGAGAGCAACAGGCCGCCCAAGCCCAGGGAGGACGAGTCCTTCTACCGGCAGATGCGGGACAAGGTGCAGGGCATGCTGATGAAGCGCGCCGGCGCCGACGTGCCCAGCGCCGACCGCATCACCCTGCTGCGCGATGCCGACGGCGACGGCGTCGCCGAGACGCGCACGGTGTTCCTGGCCAACCTGCATTCGCCCTTCGGCATGGTGCTGGTGGGCAACGACTTGTTCATCGCCAACGCCGACGCGCTGGTGAAAGTGCCCTACAGCGCCGGCCAGACCGTGGCGGCGGCCGCACCGGTGCAGGTGACCGACCTGCCGTCGGGCGTGAACCACCACTGGACCAAGAACGTGATCGCCAGTCAGGACGGCCGCAAGCTCTACGTGACCGTGGGCTCCAACAGCAACGTCGGCGAGCGCGGCCAGGCGGCCGAGGAAGGTCGGGCGGCCATCTGGGAGGTCGACACCCGAAGCGGCAGCAAGCGCCTGTTTGCCACCGGCCTGCGCAATCCCAACGGCATGGCCTGGGAGCCCGCCAGCGGCACGCTGTGGACAGTGGTGAACGAGCGCGACGAAATCGGCAGCGACCTGGTGCCCGACTACCTGACTGCCGTGCGGGACGGCGCCTTCTACGGGTGGCCCTGGAGCTACTACGGCTCGAATGTGGACGAGCGCGTGAAGCCGCCCCGGCCGGACATGGTGTCCAAGGCGGTGGTGCCGGACTACGCCCTGGGCGCCCACGTCGCGGCGCTGGGCCTGGCCTTCTCGGACCCGCGGGGCATGCCGCCCGGCTTCGGATCGGGCGCCTTCATCGGCCTGCACGGCTCGTGGAACCGGCGGCCGTTTTCCGGCTACAAGGTGGTGTTCGTGCCCTTCAGCGGCGGGCGCCCTTCGGGACAGCCGATCGACGTGCTCACAGGCTTTCTGACAGAAGGCGGCGAGGCTCGCGGACGCCCGGTGGGCGTGGTGCTGGACAAGTCCGGCGCCCTGCTGGTGGCGGACGACGTAGGCAATGCCGTCTGGCGCCTGACCCCGGCGAAATGAGCAAAGGCGGTCTATAAAGCGGGCCATGCCCGCGCTCCGCACCATGGCTCTGACGGCGGCCGCCATGCTGGCCTTTGCCGCCAATTCGGTCCTGTGCCGGCTCGCGCTCACACGCAGCGGCATCGACCCGGCCAGCTTCGGCAGCCTGCGCCTGCTGTCGGGTGCCCTCACGCTGGCGCTGGTGCTTCGGCTGCGGCCGCAGCCGGCGCGTACGCCGGCTCGCACCGACTGGCTGGCGGCGGCCATGCTCTTTGCCTACGTGGCTTGCTTTTCATTCGCCTATCTGAGCCTGGCGGCCGGTACCGGGGCGCTGGTGCTGTTCGGCGCCGTGCAGATCACGATGCTCGCCGCAGGCTGGCGCGCCGGCGAGGCCTTCGGTGCGCAGGGGTGGCTCGGCTTTGCGCTGGCCGTGGGCGGCTTCGCCGGCCTGGTGGCGCCCGGCGTGAACGCGCCCGCGCCGGCCGGGGCTGCGCTGATGGCTGCGGCCGGGGTCGCCTGGGGCATCTATTCGCTGCGTGGCCGCGGGGTGGCCGATCCGCTGGCGGCGACTGCCGGCAACTTCCTGCGCGCTGCGCCGCTGGCCCTGGCGCTGAGCCTGGCACTGGCGGCGAGTGCGCAAGCCGATGTCCAGGGCACGCTGTTGGCCGTCGCCTCGGGGGCCATCACCTCGGGACTGGGCTACGTCATCTGGTATGCGGCACTGCCGGGCCTGGGTGCGCTGCGCGCTGCCACGGTGCAGTTGTCGGTGCCGCTCATCGCCGCCCTGGGCGGTGTGCTTTTCATGGCCGAGGCCCCCAGCCTGCGGCTTGTCCTGGCGGGCGCGGCCATACTGGGCGGCATCGCCCTGGTGCTGCTGGGCAAGCAGCGCTAGAAGCGGCACCGGCGTCATGCGTGCGCGGCCTCGACTTCCGGCCGGGCGCTTCGCGGCGCGGGCCGCCCCTCACTAAGATGCGGGGATGACTTCCTTGCGCCGCTACTGGGCCGAACTCGGCACCCGCGACTTTGCTGCCCTCGATCCGGCGACGACCGTCGCCGTACTGCCCCTGGGCGCCACCGAGCAGCACGGACCGCACTTGCCGCTGGGCGTGGACAGCCTGCTGGTCGACGGCATCGTGCAGGCCGCGCTGCCCTTGCTGGCGGCCGATCTTCCGGTGCTGTTCCTGCCCACGCAGCAGATCGGCCTGAGCCCCGAGCACGCGCGCTTCCCCGGCACGCTCACCCTGACGGCCGAAACGCTGATTCGCATGTGGAAGGAAATCGGCGCAGGCGTGGCCCGGGCCGGCGTGCGCAAGCTCGTGCTGTTCAATGCCCACGGCGGCCATACCGGCGCGATGGACGTCGTGGCCCGCGAATTGCGCGAGGCGCACGATCTGATCGTCTACAGCGTGAGCTGGTTCAACCTGCCGCTGGGCGAGCATGCGCCTGGCCGCTTCGACGTGCATGCTGGCG
>JAFECZ010000132.1 GCA_018241905.1 Pseudomonadota bacterium | reverse complement strand
CAACTGCTCGAACAACTGGTGCCGCGCGCCCAGGTGGTCATCGACTGCTGCGACAACTTTGCCACCCGGCAGCTGGTGAACCAGGCCTGCGTGCGCCATGGCAAGCCGCTGGTGGCCGGCGCCGCCATCCGTTTCGACGGCCAGCTGAGCGTCTACGACACGCGCAGCGAGGCCTCGCCCTGCTACGCCTGCCTTTTCCCGCCGGACGCGCATTTCGAGGAAACGCGCTGCGCAGTGCTGGGCGTGTTCGCCCCGGTGGTGGGCACCATCGGCGTGCTGCAGGCCGGCGAGGCCCTGAAGCTGCTGGCGGGCATCGGCGAGACGCTGGCCGGGCGGCTGCTGATGTTCGACGGCCGCACGGCCAGCTTCGACACCCTGCGCGTCGCCCGCGACCCGGGTTGCCCCGTGTGCGCCAGCCGCCATCCGGCCGCCGCCCAAGGCGCCTGAAATCTCCGCGGCCGCGCCTTGGGGCGCGCGTGTCAGCGCATTCCTACAGCGCGAAGCCCTGCCAACTTGCACCATTGCGGACGACCGGTCGCTACGATTGGCGCACCTGGACCATTGCTCATCGCCAATGGCAGGCCGATAAAAATGTGAATGTCTTCCGACATGCCAAGGACGCTCAAGACATACATCGTCGAAGACAACGCCACGATCCGGGAAAACCTGGTCGGTACCTTGGAGGAACTGACCCGGGTCTCGGCTATCGGCCATTCCGAAACAGAATCCGACGCCAGGCGCTGGCTCAACGCGCACACCAACGACTGGGATCTCACCATCGTCGACCTCTTTCTCAAGCAGGGCAGCGGCCTGGGCGTTCTGCAGGAATGCATCCAGCGCAGGTCCAGCCAGAAGGTGGTGGTGCTCAGCAACTACGCCACGCCCGACATCCGCAAGCGCTGCGCGCAGCTCGGCGCAGACGCGGTCTTCGACAAGTCCAATGAAATCGATGCGCTGGTGGACTTCTGCGCCATGCTGTCCAACGACACGGGGACGGCGGCTGGTGCGGCGTAGCTCGCACGCGGACAAGCCTGTTCGCGCCGCGGCGGCGCCTGCATGCGCCCTGCCCGCGGCTCGCCGCGTGGCGGCACAGGCGCGGCGCCGCGCCCGAGGCGGCTCAGTCGATGAGCTTGTTCTTCAGGGCGTAGTAGGTGAGGTCGCTGTTGGAGGACAGGTTCATCTTCTCCATCAGCCGCGTACGGTAGGTGCTCACCGTCTTCACGGACAGCGACAGGGCCTTGGCGATATCGCCGGCGGTTTCGCCCTTGGCCAGCTTCAGGAAGACCTGGAACTCGCGCTCGGACAGCTGCTCGTGCGGCGCGCTGTCGCTCTTGCGGTCCAGCTGGCGCGCCAGCAGGTCGGCCACGGCCGGGGTAATGTGGCGCCGGCCCAGGGCGATGGTGCGGATGGCGTTCACGATTTCCATCGGATCGCATTCCTTGTTCAGGTAGCCGCTGGCGCCCTGGCGGATGAGGTTCAGGGCGTAGTGCTCCTCGGGGTAGGCGCTGAGGATGAGAATGCCCACGTCGGGCGCCTTGGCACGGATCATCGCCAGCGCATCGATGCCGCTTTGCCCGGGCATCGACAGGTCCATGACGAGCACATCCATTTCGGTGTTGCGCACGAGGTCGATGGCCTCGCGGCCGCTGGCAGCCTCGCCGACAACGCGCAGGTCGACGTGCTCCGAGAAGAACTGGCGCAAGCCAGAGCGGACGATGGCATGGTCGTCCACAATTCCGATTCTGATCATCTGTTGCCTTTGTCGCTTGATCGCATTCTGTTGAGCGCTTACGGTTCCGTCCCTGGATCAAGATGATTATTCACACTTTGACGTCAAGTCTTGTCGGACAGCGCCTGCAACGCTGGTTGGCATTTCGCCCACTCACGCTGGGCCTGGGGCTGGCCGTGATGGCCGCGCTGGTGCTGGTTTTCATCAACGAAACCGGCTATCGGCAATCCACCCGGGCACTACAGGAAATCGGCGAGGCGCAGGGGGAGCGCCTGGTGCTCAGCTCGCTGGTGCAGAACATCGTGGACGCCGAGAACGGCCAGCTGGGCTACCTGCTCACGGGGCAGCCGCAGTATCGCGAACCCTACGATGCGGCGCACAAGCAAATCTCCAACCAGCTGGCCGCGCTGCGAAAGCTCTACGAGGGCAAGCCCGAGGAAAGCGCGCGCCTGGCCACCCTCAACGATCACGTCAACCGCAAGCTGGCCGAGATCGAGATGACGGTGCGCCTGCGCGAATCGGGCAATGACGACGCCTGGAAGTTCGTCGTCACCACCGATGTGGGCCGCGAGGAAATGGCGGCCATCCGCACCGAGGCCGCGGGGCTGATGGCGCTGAGCAACCAGTCGCTCATGGCCGGCCAGGCGCAGATTGCGCGCTCCCTGGCCACCGCGCGCCTGGGCATCGGGCTGGCGGCCCTGACCGGCCTGTTCGCCTTCTACCTCTACCTGCGCCAGACGCATCGCCTGCGCGAGGCCGGCCAGCGCCAGCAGCAGGCGCTGGAGCGCGAGCGAAACGCACTGGAAGACGAAGTGCGCGAGCGCACCGCCAACCTGGCCGAGCTGGCCACCCACCTGCAGGAGGTTCGCGAGAACGAACGCGGCTTCCTGGCGCGCGAGCTGCACGACGAACTGGGCGCGCTGCTCACCGCCGCGAAGCTCGATGCCGCGCGGCTCAAGTCGCGCCTGGCCAGCTCGCCCGAAGCAACCGAGCGGCTGCAGCACCTGACGGAGCTGCTCAACAGCGGCATTGCGCTCAAGCGCCGGATCATCGAGGACCTGCGTCCTTCGTCGCTGGCCAACCTGGGGCTGGTGGCATCGCTGGAGATCCTGGGCCGCGAGTTTGCCGAGCGCTCGGGCATCCAGGTGGAGATGGCGCTGGAGCCCGTCGAGCTGAGCGAAGGCAACCAGCTCACCGTGTACCGCATGGTGCAGGAGAGCCTTACCAACATCGGCAAGTACGCCAAGGCCTCGGAGGCCACCATCGTGCTCCAGAACTTCGGCAGCCATGTGCAGGTGGAAGTCGCCGACAACGGACAAGGCTTCGACGTGCGCAAGATGAAGCCTGCCACGCATGGCCTGGCAGGCATGCGCCATCGGGTGGAAACCGCGCACGGCAAGCTCAACATCGCATCGACACCCGGACGCGGCACGACGCTGCGCGCCATGCTGCCCGTTGCGCCCCCGCCGGCCGTTGCGCTGGCCAATGGCCTGCCTCCTACGCCCCCCGCGCCCGGCGGCTGACACCTTCGAGCGGGCGCAGCGCATAAGGTTTTCACATACCGCCAAGGTGTGGCCTTCCAGGCGTCGCATGCCGCACCAGGCGGGCCATTCGACAGGAGCCCATCATGCTGTATTACGCAGTCATCTTCCTGGTCATCGCGCTGATTGCCGCCGTGTTCGGCTTCACCGGCATCGCGGCCGGCGCCGTGGGCATTGCCAAGGCGCTGTTCGTCATCTTCGCGGTGCTGGCCATTGCGGGCTTTATCGCAAGCTTGCTGCGGCGCCGCTAGCACGGCTACGATGACCAGGGTCTAGAGTTCCATCGTCAACATCTCATTCAAAGAAAGGGCAGAAGCAATGAGCGCAACACCCAAGACCGCATCCGAACTGGCCGAGGAATATCGCCAGGCTGCACAGGACACGGTCGAATCCACGCGCGCCTATGCGCAAAACGCGGTAAACGCTGCCGGGGAACGAGTGCGCGACTTCCGGCGCGAGGCCGAACCCACCATGGAACAGATCGCCGCGCGCGTCCAGCAGGCCGTGCAGCGCGGGCTGGAGTCCGCGTCGAAGACCAGTGCGCGCGCGCAGCGCCGCTTCGAGGAAGCCGCCGACGTGACCGGCCGCTACATCGCCGACCAACCCGTGCGCTCGGTGTTGCTGGCTGCCGCCGCTGGCGCGGCCCTCACGGCGCTGATCGTGCTGGCCACGCGGCGAGGCGACGAAGACTGACCCTTCGCTCAAGGGGCGCGCGCCGCACGCTTGGTGCGTGCATGCCCCTTGTGCCGGTTCGTCAGCCGAGCGTCGCGCGGCGCGAGGCATTCTTCCCACACCGGGATACCGGGCCTCGCCCCGCACACCTCACCATGCTGCACCCCATCTACACCACAGTACTTCGGCATCCGGAACTCGTTGCCGACCATCTTGCCAACTACATGGCATTGGTCCGGGAAGAAGCAGGCGAGGCCAGCCGACGGCTGGTGGGGCGCATCTTCGCAGGCGTGCTGGCAGCCATCAGCGCCGTCATGGCATTGGGCCTGGTGGGCATCGCAGCCATGATGGGCGTGATGTACGGCAGCTTCCACTGGGTACTGGTGGCCGTGCCGGGAGTGGCGGTGGTGGTGGCGGCGATCGCCGGCTACTACGCCTCGCGCCCGGCCGACCTCGAGGGCTTCGAGGACATTCGCGCCCAACTCGAAGCCGATGTTCGTGCGCTGCACATGGCAGGAGAGGCCCGTGCCGATTGAGCAACAACAACAATCGCGCCTTACCGCGCAACAGCGCCTTGCGATCTCGCGCCATGCGCTGATGAGTCAGCTGCGCGGCAACGAGCGCAACGGCGCGCACCATCGTGCAGGCGAGCGCCCTTCCCTGCTGGACGGCATTGCCTGGGCGCCGCTCGCGCGCGGCGTGGCCCGCCACTGGTGGCAGCGCCACCCCCTTCATGCAGCGGGCCAGGTGGCCCGGCCCGTCCTCGAGAAGTACGCCAGGGAAGAGCCGCTCAAGCTGGTCGCCGTGGCGGCGGCAGTGGGTGCCGCCGTCGTGCTCACCCGGCCCTGGCGCCTGCTCAGCGCATCCGCCCTGGTCGCCACCACGTTCAAGACTTCCGAGCTTGCCGGCGTGGTCAACGCGCTGATGCAGCGCAAAGCATCCCCTCGACGTTGAACATGTCAGGCGACACAAGAAAAAGCCCTGCGGTGCAGGGCTTTTTCCTGTGCTCCCGGGGCGGGGCCGCTACATCGTCTTCACTTCGAGCTGGTTGTCCACCGAGCTCACGCCCTTGACGTTCTTGGCGATCTGCTCTGCGCGCTCCTTGGCCACCGGCGTCGGAGCCGGGCCGCGCAGCGTGACCTTGCCGGCCTGCGTGTCGACATCGATCTTGATGGCGCTGAGGTCCGGGTCCTTGGCCAGGCCGGCACTGACCGCCGCGGTGATGGTGGCGTCGTCGGCCGCCTTGGCCACGGCGCTGCCTGCATCCTTGGCCGCGTCCGCCACGCGCGAGCCCATGTCGGAGGATTCGACCTTGGCCCGGGCCTCCCGCGCCATCTGCTCGGTCTTCGACTTGGCTTCGTCCGCGGCGTGCTCCGTCCTGGCAACGGCTTCATCCACCTTTTCGCCGGCCGCGCGGTTCTCGCCCTTGTCGCAACCGGTCAGCGCCAGCGTGGCGGCACCCAGCAGGGTGCAGGCACATGCGACCTGCAGCCTGCGGGCCAGCAACAGTTTGGCTCCTGTCATGGCAATCTCCTGAAATCGAGATGATTGAAATCTAGCCAGGGCGCCGGGCGCGGTATGTCTGGCAACGGCAGTCAATCGCTGTAGGACAGGGTGCGCTTCAAGCTGTGACGATCCACCCTTCCAGGGGGTCGATTCCCTCCGGCAGGCCGAAGCCGGGCGCGCGCAGGCTGGCCCAGGCCGCCTGCACCAGGCACAGCAGCGCATCGATGCTGTCGCCACTGGCATCGGCCTGCAGCAGCTCGGCCTGCGCAGGCGCCAGCCGCACGGCGATGCCCAGCCGGGTATCGGCGCGCACCAGCCGCTCGGCCAAGTCGGCGCGCGCCGTGCGGCGCTCCTCGGTCTGACGCGCCTTGTCGTCGCTCTTGTAGCTTCTTCGCCCGATCAGTTCGCGCGCCAGCAGTCCCGGATAGCCTTCCAGCGCCACGCGCCGGGCAAGGCCGGATCCCTGCGGCATGTGCAGCCCGGGGAAAACGGCGCCGGCAGCCAGCAGGCGAGGCACGCCCGCGTGCAGCATGTAGGCAACCGGCGGGTTGACCCATTTCATCGAGGGGCTGGAGCCCGCGGGAGCATCGGTGGCCCGGTGCGCAAACTTGCCGCCCGCGGGCCGCGCCGCGCAGAAGGCGGCAAACAGGCGGCGGATCTCGGCGCGATCCAGCGCGGCGTAGTGCGCAACCAGCTCGGGCCAGGTGACGGGCCAACCCAGGTGCTCGACCAGTTCGCGGGGAAGGCCGAAGGGAAAGTCGAAGGCGCCGATCCAGGCGGGCTGCGCAGCCAGCCAGTCGGCCCAGGCCTGCAACGTGGAGAATTTCAGCGGGTCGGCCAGGGACAGAACGCGGCCCGCTGCGTCCAGCGAACCGGTCGCCACGACGATGGCCTTGCGCGGCGAAGGCGCACTGGAGAAGTCGCAGCCGAGCAGCAGCACGCGGTTGCCGCCCGGCGAGCCGAATGCCTCAGGGGCGGCAGACGATCGATGCGGTGGCCATCAGCTCTTCGAGCAGGGCCAGCGAGACCTTGCCCGACACCGCATAGGGGTCGAGCTCGGGCCGCTCCGAGTAGCGCAGCAGCATCGACGAATGCACCTTGGTCAGGCTCACCAGGCCCATGGTCCAGCCGCCGAAGCGGCGCTCGTTGATTTCCTCGAAGTGCAGCAGCACCACATCCTTGTGGCGCGGATCTTTCTGGATGTGGCCGAAGAGTTCGCTCACTGCCCCGCGACCGCCTTCGATGGCCTGCAGAAACACGCCGCCGCCATGGCACAGGATGCCGGTGATGCCGGTGGAGGTGTTGTGCGCGCGGGCCTGGGCCAGGATGGCCTCGATGGTCCTCGGGTCGGTATCCACCGCACGGCTGGCATAGAGAAGACGAACGAGCATCTCGGTTCAACCTTTGCGGGGTAGCAGGGAAAGGAATTCGCGGCGCAGCGAGGCGTCTTTCAGGAAGGCACCGCGCATGACCGAGTTGATCATCTTGCTGTCCATTTCCTTCACCCCGCGCCACTGCATGCAGAAGTGCTCGGCCTCGACCACCAGCGCCAGGCCGTCGGGGCTGGTCTTTTCCTGGATGAGGTCGGCCAGCTGCACCACGGCCTCTTCCTGGATCTGCGGCCGACCCATGACCCACTCGGCCAGGCGCGCGTACTTGGACAGGCCGATGACGTTCGTGTGCTCGTTGGGCATCACGCCGATCCACAGCTTGCCGATGATCGGGCAGAAGTGGTGCGAGCACGCGCTGCGCACGGTGATCGGGCCGACGATCATCAGCTCGTTCAGGCGCTCGGCGTTGGGGAACTCGGTGAGCGACGGCGCCGGGACGTAGCGTCCCCGGAACACTTCGTTGAGGTACATCTTGGCCACGCGGCGGGCGGTGTTGCCGGTGTTGTGGTCACCCTCGATGTCGATCACCAGGCTCTCGAGCACGCCCTTCATCTTGTCTTCGACTTCGTCGAGCAGGGACTCGAGCTCGCCCGGCTGGATGAATTCGGAGATGTTGTCGTTGGCGTAGAAGCGCCTGCGGGCGGCTTGCAGCCGTTCGCGGATCTTCACGGAGACGGGCGTGCCCTCGTCTTCCACCGCCGGCGTGGCCGGCGCCTCCACAGGGCGCAGCTTGGCGTCGATCTTGGTCAGCATTGGCGCATCCTATCAGTGAATGAATTTCCCGCCCTCTCGGGCTGGAATACATATGGCAATTGACTTTATTGCTATTATTTTTATAGCGAAAAATCGGCCACCAGCGGCAGGTGGTCCGACATGCGCGCCCAGATCGGGCCGCGCGGAACGGAACAATCCGTCAGCCGAAGGTGCCGCGCATAGATGAAATCGAGCTGAGTCAGCGGCAGCCGCGAGGGGTAGGTCAGGATGCGCGGGCCGCGCAGGTCGCTGGCGTCGCGCAGGCCCATGGCGTTCATGGCGTAGCGCATGCGGGCGCCCCAGTCGTTGAAGTCGCCGGCCACCACCAGGCGCTCGTCGGGCGGGATCTCGCGCTCGACGAAGTCGCGCAGCTGGGCCACCTGGCGGATGCGGCTGCCCTTGATCAGGCCCAGGTGCACCACGATGGTGTGCAGCGGCGTGCCGTCCATGTCGATCACGGCGTGCAGCAGGCCGCGCTGCTCGAAGCGGTGATCGGAAATGTCGCGATGCGTCTTGCGAACCACCGGCCAGCGCGTGAGCAGGGCGTTGCCGTGCTCGCCGTGGCGGGTGTAGGCGTTGGTTTCGTACACCGCCGTGTAGCCCAGCGGCGCGAGGAACTCGGCCTGCGGCTGCTCGGGCCAGCGCGCGAACTTCAGCGCCGCCTTGCGGTTCATCTTGCGCACTTCCTGCAGGCAGATGATGTCGGCGTCGAGTTGCTCCACCGCGTGGCCGAGGTTGTGGATCTCCAGCCGGCTGGCCGGCCCGAGCCCTTGCACACCCTTGTGGATGTTGTAGGTGGCTACGCGCAGCTTGTTGTCCGCAGTCATTCCAGAAATTTTGGCATCAACAGGATGGCTTCGGCATTCGATGGCGAAAAGCAGGCGTCGGCGGCCTGCTTGTACGGCAGCCACTGCCACGCGTCGTGTTCGCGCGGCTCGAGCACCGGCTCGATGCGCTCGGGAATGCACAGGCCGAACAGATGCTCGGTGTTGCGCAGCACTCCCGGCGCATAGCGCCAGCGCCACTGCGGATAGATGGAATAGACGTTCGAAACGTTCCAGTCGCGCAGTTGCGCCGCGAGCGGCGTGCCGGGCCGGCAATCGATGCCCGTTTCCTCGTGCACCTCGCGCGACGCGGTCAGCGCCAGCGCTTCGTCCTGCGTGTTCTTGCTGCCGGTGACCGACTGCCAGAAGTCCGGCGCGTCGGCACGGCGGATGAGCAGCACGTCTTGCGCCGGCGTGTAGATCACGACCAGCACCGATTCGGGGATCTTGAAGGGGCGAGTGGTCATCGCGATTCGTTCAGATGCCGCAGACCGCGGCATCGAGTGCCGCACCGACCTCGTTGGCGCGATACGCAATGGAAAGCACTGGCAAGCGCAACAGACGCTTGTCGATCGCCGCGGCGAGGTGAGGCATGAGACGCAGTGCCTCGCCGTTTACTTCCACCGACGGACACAGATTCAGCGGCAACCGGGACTGGCTGGCGCCAACGCGGGACAGCGGCATGACCAGCCGGGTGGGCAACTGGTCGATCAGACCGGCTTGCACATCCACCACGAAGGGAACGGTCGCCCGCGTTGCGGGATTGGGGTTGGCGTAGACGTCGAACTGCGCCATCAACCCTGGTCCCGCCATGCCACCAGGCCGTCGCTCCACACGCCGTTCTCCTCGAAGTCACGGTTCTGCTCGGCGATCCAGTCCTTGTAGGTCTCGTTGAACTCCTTGCGGCGCTGAGCGAGCGAGCGTGTCTGCGTCGCGGCAACCAATGCCTGGTAGTCCGCATAGGAGAGGATCACGGAGTCGGGCCGGCCATCTTTCTCAACGAACACCGGCTCGGTCTTGGCCTGAGCGCAGATATGGCCAAAGCGGTTCTTCGCCTCGGTGGCGCTGATTTGCATCGCGGTCTCCAGCTGTTGAATGGCCATTTTAGCCATTGCTTGTCGCCAAAGAAAAAGGGCGCCGCGGGGACGCCCTTCTACGCTGCCGAATGGCGGGCTCAGGCCGCGGCAGTCGGGTTGCGCAGGCGGATGTGCAGCTCGCGCAGTTGCTTCTCGTCGACCGGGCTCGGCGCCTGCGTCAGCAGGTCTTGCGCGCGCTGGGTCTTGGGGAAGGCGATCACGTCGCGAATGGATTCGGCGCCGGTCATCAGCATGACCAGGCGGTCCAGGCCGATGGCGATGCCGCCGTGCGGGGGCGCGCCGTACTGCAGCGCGTCGAGCAGGTAGCCGAACTTGGCCTGCGCTTCCTCGGCGTTGATCTTGAGGGCGCGGAACACCTTGCTCTGCACTTCCTCGCGGTGGATACGCACCGAGCCGCCGCCCATCTCGATGCCGTTGAGCACCATGTCGTAGGCCTTGGCGATGCACTTCTCGGGCGCCGAATCCATCAGGTCCTCGTGACCGTCCTTGGGTGCGGTGAACGGATGGTGCACCGCGCTCCAGCGCTGGCCGTCCTCGTCGTACTCGAACATCGGGAAGTCGACCACCCACAGCGGCGCCCAGCGGTCGTCGAAGAGGCCCGTCTTCTTGCCGAAGGCACTGTGGCCGATCTTGATGCGCAGCGCGCCGATGGCGTCGTTCACCACCTTGGCCTTGTCGGCGCCGAAGAACAGCAGGTCGCCGTTCTGCGCGCCGGTGCGCTCGATGATCTGGGCCAGCACGTCGTCGCCGATGTTCTTGACGATGGGGCTTTGCAGGCCCTCGCGGCCGGCGGCCACGTCGTTGACCTTGATGTAGGCCAGGCCCTTGGCGCCGTAGATCTTGACGAACTCGGTGTAGGCGTCGATTTCGCCGCGCGACAAACCGCCCTCGGCGCCGCCGCCCGGCACGCGCAGCGCCACCACGCGGCCGCCCTGCATGTTGGCCGCGGCCGAGAACACCTTGAAGTCCACCGTCTTCATCAGCTCGGTGAGTTCGGTGAACTCGAGCTTGACGCGCAGGTCGGGCTTGTCCGAGCCGTACTTGAACATGGCGTCGCCGTAGCTCATGACCGGGAAGGCACCCAGCTCGATGCCGGCGGCGTTGGTGAACACCTGGCGGATCATGCCCTCGAACATGGCGCGGATTTCTTCTTCGGCCAGGAAGGAGGTCTCGATGTCGATCTGCGTGAATTCGGGCTGGCGGTCGGCGCGCAGGTCTTCGTCGCGGAAGCACTTGACGATCTGGTAGTAGCGGTCGTAGCCCGCCACCATCAGCATCTGCTTGTACAGCTGGGGCGACTGCGGCAGCGCGAAGAAGCTTCCGTCATGCACGCGGCTGGGCACCAGGTAGTCGCGCGCGCCTTCAGGCGTGGACTTGCCCAGCATGGGCGTCTCGATGTCGATGAAGCCGTTGGCGTCGAGGAACTTGCGCACCTCCATCGTCACCTTGTAGCGGCGCATCATGTTGTTCTGCATGGCCGGGCGGCGCAGGTCGAGCACGCGGTGCGTGAGGCGCGTGGTTTCGCTCAGGTTGTCGTCGTCCAGCAGGAAGGGCGGCGTGACCGAGGGGTTGAGCACCTTCAGTTCGTGGCACAGCACTTCGATCTTGCCGCTCTTGAGCTGGTCGTTCACCGTGCCCTCGGGGCGAGCGCGCACCAGGCCCGTGACCTGCACGCAGAACTCGTTGCGCAGGCCCTCGGCGGCGGCGAAGGTGGCGGCGCGGTCGGGGTCGCACACCACCTGCACGTAGCCTTCGCGGTCGCGCAGGTCGATGAAGATGACGCCGCCGTGGTCGCGGCGACGGTTGACCCAGCCGCACAGGGTGACGGTTTGGCCCATCAGGGCTTCGGTCACGAGACCGCAGTAGTGTGAACGCATGGCCATTGCTCTTTGCCGGCGCCCTCTTGAGGCGCCTACTCCTCTAACTTGAATTTCTATCGGTGTTTAAGCGGTGGCGATCGATGCGGGGCCGCCTGGCACCACCACACCCATCGACACGAT
>JAFECZ010000131.1 GCA_018241905.1 Pseudomonadota bacterium | reverse complement strand
TGGGTAGGTGCCTTCCGGGTATTCCTTGATGTTCAGGAGCGCGCCGAAATGATTCTCGCCGGTCGGCGTTGTGATCACGAAGTCGCCGGTCTTGGCCGAAAAGCGCTGGCGGCTCACGGCCAGATAGCGGTGGATCGGCGCCTTGAGCACCGGCACCGGCTCCTCGATGCGGTTGAGCAGGTAGCCGAAGAAGTCCAGAGTTTCGGAGAACACGATGCCGTTGGCGGCCTCGTACATGCCGAGCCGGACGGGGGCGTAGTCCTTGAGCGCGGCTTCCACGTTGCCCGCCAGTTCGAGCACCTTGTCGATGGCCTGCTGCTGCACGGATGCCAGGCGATCGACGTCGGCACTTTTCTCGACGAAGCGCTTGCCCGAGACGATGGGGCGATACAGCATCGTCAGATAGAGCTCGTTGCACATCAGCTTCTGGGCCGACAGCGACTGGAAGTAGGCATCCGACAACGACTGGTTGAAGGCCTGCTTGAAGCGGCTTGCGTCGTCGAGGCGGCGGCGCCGTCGCACGTCGTGAACCCAGAAGGCGACGTTGGTGAAGTCGGGCGCCCGCAGGGTCTGCAACATGCGGTTGAAGCTGTTGTGCCGGTGCTCGATCTCCCATTCCTCGCGCCCGACAAAGGGAAGGCCCTCCAGGCGCCAGACCAGGAGGAAGTCGCCGCCGGTGGTCTTGAGCACCGTTGGCGAGACGTGGGTCGACAAGGGGACGAATTCCCCGATGGCAGTGTCCGGGCTGAATGGTGCTCGCGGCTTCATCTGATTCCTGGCGCCGTGTCAGTGGTTGTCCTTGGACTGCCCGCGGTACACGTTGGGCGTGAACACCCACATGCCGTCGTGCAGGCCGATGTTGCGCACGCGGGCGCGAAACTGCAGTCGAAGCCCAAGCAGCCGGAAGATCATTTCGTCGCGCTTGGCCATCATTCGCATGGCGAAGATCACCACCGGCGTCAGCAGCAGGTAGAACAAGTTGAAGTACATCGCCATCAACATGCATCCCCCCGCGCCAAGGAAGAAGGGCACGTAGGGCACACCCATGAACATGGGCGGCCGCGTGCAGCCGCGGAACATGGCGTTCTTATGCATGCAAGGTCGCGAAGGACTGCAGCAGGCCGGCAACGTGCTGCAGCTGCTCGAAGTTGAAGGCGGCGGATGACTGGCAGCCGTTGCCCGAGGTGTCGGAGAGGAACAGCTTGGCAATCTGGCCGGCCGCGCCAATGAGCAGTGCGCCGATGAACACCGGGGCGATATCGCCGATGCGCTTGTGGGCAAACGCGATCTGGTAGCCCGAGAAGATCACTGCGATGGTCACGACGACGATCGACACGGCGTTGAGCACGTCCTTGATCTTGCTCAGAAAGCCGCAGGTCGTCTGGGCCAGCCCGCCATCGGCTTGCGCCAACGCCAGACCGGGCGCGACGATGAGGGCAGCGAGCCCCAGGCGAGCCAAAGCACGAAGGGCGGCATGGCGTTGTTGATGGGATTGCATGGTCGGGGTTCCTCTCTGTATGTGTATGAGTGATGACGATGGGGAAATCAGAAGACGAAGGCGTTGTCGTGGTTGCCTTGGCCGGACCCTGGGGGCGGCACCTGCACCGCGGGCGTGGTACCGACGGCGGGTTGCACGGCTTCGCCCGGAGCCAGCTGCCGCACTTGCGGCGTGAACGGCGTATTGCCGGACGGAACGCCCGCGCGTGCCGCAGCAAGAGATGGGGGTGGCGCCGACGTTCGTGGAGCAACAGGCGCAGCGCCGTTCGAGTCGTTGCGCAGCGCAATCGCATTGGCAGGCGGCTGGTTCTGGGCCACCAGGGTGCCGCGGTTGATCGAGTCGTAGACCTTCTGCACATAGCCGTCGCGAAACCCGGTGACGAAGTTGCCGGAGTAGTAGCAGCTGAAGGCTTTCCCCCAATGGCCCTGTGCGCTGCGATAGCACTCGGCCAGGATGCGTGAGCCGGCGGCCAGGTTGCGGCAGAAGTCGAAGGCCTTCGAGTGGTCGTCCAATCCGTATTTGCGCAGGTTGCCGCGATTGACCTGCGAGGCGCCGACGGAAAAGTTGTAGCCGCGGCCTTCGAGCATGCGCGCAGTGGCAACGGCTTCGTCCAGGTTGCGGGGCTGGCGCACGAGGCGATTGCCCACCACGCCAATGGCGAAGGGGTTGGTGCTGGACTCCACTGCCACCACATGGCGCATGATCTGTGCCGGCACGGCAAGATCAGGGCAGGCGGCGATATCCATGGCGGGGAGCATGGGCATGGCTGTTCAAGCTCCGGCTGCGGCCAGATGGCGGCCGGGATTGAAGTCGATGCCGGTGATGGAACGCCGGCCGGCATGCGCCTTGATGTGCACGACGATGTCGATGGTCAGCATCAGCAGGCGCTTGATGGTGGCGAACTCGAGGCCCCCGCCTTCGCTCGATGCCTTGACCATCAGGGCGAGCTGGTCCCAGGTCTGCGCGGCGCTGCCGGCGTGGCAGCTGGTGATGGAGCCGGGGTGGCCCGAAGCGCAGTTGCGGATGAAGTAGAAGGACTCGTCGCCGCGCAGTTCGGCCAGGATGATGCGGTCGGGCTTCATGCGCAGGCATGCCTCCATGCAGCTCTTGGCCGTCACGTTGGCGCTGCCCTGGCCGCCCTTGGAATAGAGCAGATGCACGGCGTTGGGCTGGTCGATGAACAGCTCGCGCGCGTCCTCGATGGTGACCAGCCGTTCCTCGGACGGGATGTGGTTCACCAGCGACTTCATGAAGGTGGTCTTGCCGCTGCCGGTCGCGCCTGCAACCACGATGTTCTTCTTGTGGCGCACTGCCTGATGGAAAAAGTCGGCGTAGCGTCGCTGCGCGCGCAGATCGAGCAGTTCCTGGTCGTGTGCGCTGATGCCTTCCGTGCCTTCGATGACCTGGTCGAAGAATCCGTCCGCGTGGTATTGGGCCAGGGTTCGGGTGCTCCTGGACGGCAGGCGGATGGTTATGGACACGCTTCCCGCTTCCACCGCGGGCGGAATGACGAACTGCGCTCGTTGGCCGGTGGGAAATGTGAGTGACACCACGGGGTTGATGTCGGTGATGCGCTGGCCCGTGTTGCTCTCGTTGACGACAGTGGTGCAAAACTGCAGGGCACGCGCGAAGGTGAGGGCGGGCACCTCGACGCGCTGCCAGCCGGCGCGGCTTTCCAGCCAGATCTCGCCCGGCCGGTTGATGCTGATTTCCGTCACCTCCGGCGACTGCATGAACTCGCGGATGCCCAGCACCTGGTACTGGTAGTCCAGGAAATCGCTGGAGACTGCGGCAACGAGCTGGTCGGTCATGGCTGGCTCAAAAGCGCGCGAGCACGCCGGTGAAATCAACGTCCTTGGCCACGTACACGTTGAGCACGGTGCCCTGGTTGATGGTGACGGTGGCCGGCTGGTTCGCCGAGCGCCGTACCGCCTGGCCGGCCAGGTTCTGCAGGGTCTGCGCGGTGTAGCTTTCGTAGGGCGACTGGACCGCCAGGCCGCCCGCGCTGATGGTTGTGCTTTGCGGGCCGTTCTCGGCGGCTGCGTACTTGAAGGCGTCGGCCAGCAGGCTGATCATCAGGGCCGAGGCGATGCGCCGGGGCCAGTGCTCGTCCAACTCCCCGGGGTGGCCGGCGCCGCCCAGGTTGTCCACGCCGGGGCTGGCCATGTTCACGTCGATGCCGGTGGGCGTGATGATGCGGTCCCACACGACGGCCACGCGCGAGGTGCTGGGTTCCATGTCGTATTTGCCCAGCACCTTGGAGCCCTTGGGCAGCAACAGCCGCTTGCCCGTGACGGAGTACACCGGCTCGGTCACGATGCACGAGGTGAAGCCGGGCAGGTCTGTGACCAGGCGCGTTTCGAGGACGCAGCGGATGTAGGTGCCGCGCAACATCAGCGCGTCGGAGTGCACCAGAGGCTGGGCGCTCGATACCGAGGCCAGTGCCTTGGCGCGGTAGGCCGCGTTGGATGGCGAGCCCTGGTCGGCGCCGGATGCGGCACTGCCGGGCAGGGCGCCGGTGCCGTAAGGGCCGGCCTGGGCAGCGGCGCCTGCGTCAGAAGCGACTGCCACGGTGCCGCCGGCGGATGACATCCGGCGTTCCATCAGGGTCGGCGTGCGCGGGCCGTCTGCCGCGCCCTGTGGCGCTGGTGGCACCGGGGGCAGCGGCGGCAGGCTCGGCGGGGCCAGCGCAATGGCTTCGGCCTGCCTGGGCGATGGAACCGGCACCGGCACCGGCGGTGGGGGAAGGGCAGGCGCCGCAGGAACGCTCACCACTTCTTCCTTGGGCTTGGTCTTCTTCTCCGGCTGCAGCACGCTGGTGAGCGCCCAGATGGCAGCCACGCCCAGCAAAAGGACCAGGGCCAGCAGGAAGCCCAGCGCGCGGCGATTCATGCGCTGCATTTCGCTGGATTTCAGCTCGGGCGCGCGCGCGTCGAGGTCGGGCGCGCTCTTGCCCGATTCGAACTGCGCGTCGTAGGGGTTGTGGCTCGCGCGAGCGGAGGCTTGTTCGTTCACTTGATGGTGTTCCTGCGAAGGCCCACGACGTTGTCACCGTGGCGGATGACCAGGTAGGGATAGGTGCCGTGGACCACGATGGCGTTGCCCTCGACGGTGGTGTTGACCACCGCATCCGCGTCATGCTCTTGCTGGCGCATGTACACGGCCGGAAAGTTGCCGGTGGGGAACTGCTTGAGGTCGCTCATCCGGATGTAGGTGAAGCGGCCATCGTCGTATGCGTTGACGGGCACCAGCCAGGGCGCACCGGTGCTCTGGCTGGCGTAGTCGTAGTTGAAGTTGTAGCTGCGGTCGCGCAGCAGTGCCGTGCTCAGCGCGGGCGTCTCGGCGGCGGCTCGGGTCTCCTTGGAGAAGGTGGTGTCGCCGGGGTAGCTGAACTTGACGCGGTACTGCACGCCGGCGTCGCGCGCCTGCTGCAGCGTGCGCCAGTCGGTCGCCACGACCTTCAACTCGAAGATGTAGGAATGCGTCGCCGTGCGGATCATCATGTTGGTGTCCACGTCGACGTTCTTGGGCTTGAGATAGAAGACGTTGTCGCGCCGGCTCAGGTCCCAGCCGGTGCTGAAGCCCGTGCTGAAGTCGAGGATCTTTTCTTCCGGGCTCAGCTCGATCTGCGTGGTGATGCCAAGGCCGGTGCGCAGCGTGTAGATGCGCTCGGGTGCGTATTCGTATTCCTGGACGGCCTGGGCGAAGGCGCCGGGAGAGGCGCTCATCACGAGTGCGCTGGCGGCACCGGCCAGCATCCATCGGTGGCGGTGGTGAAGTTTGTTCATCGCTGACGTGCTCCTTGCGGTGCAACGGCGGGGGCCGGAGAGATCGATGCAGGCGCGGGCGCCAGGCTGTAGGGCGCCGCAGGAATGCCGCCACCTACCTCGGGGTCTGGCGCTGGCGGCGTTTCGGCTTCGGCTGTCTTGGGCGAGACGGGGAAGGCGGCAGGCGGCGCGGAAGCGAAGTCGGTGTCCACGCGGTAGTCGGTTACCTGAAAGCCGAGCGGGTTCTCGATGCGCTGCTGCTCGCTCATCTTCAAGTTGGACTTGTAGGTGAAGGCCAGCGTGGCGATCTTGCTGTCCAGCGCCTTGGTGCCGCCGCTCTGCTTGTCGTAGACCGATCTCTGGAAGCGGACCGTGGCTCCCTTTGGCGGTTGTCCATCGCCGCCGCCGACCAGGGTGAGGCTCGAGATCTGCACCCGGATTGCGCGCCCCTTGCCGTAGATCTTGTATGGGTTCTCGGGATTGAGCGGCGCATACAGGCCGGTGTAGCCCGAGGCCACATCGGGCGATGCCATGGTCAGCACGGTCGTCCAGTCGCGCAGGTTGGTCAGGGCCAGGTCGTAGGACTCGCGGGCGAGCACGAAGTGCGCGACGTTGCTGCGGTTGATGGCCTCGCTGGTGGTCACGCGCTGCAGCGCGACGTCGTCGGTCAGGCGCGCCACGGTGCTGGTGCCGGTGTATGCGTCCGCCATGACCAGGTAGGGCACCTTCTCCTTGAGCGGCAGCATGTAGAAGTAGCCGCCAAGAAGGATGAGCGATACCACCACGGCGCCGCCGGCCACCCACCAGGCACGGCGCTCGCTGCGCCGAGCCATGTCGGCCACCGTGAGCTCGAAGTCGACCGAGCGGGACACGGCCTCGTCGACGGCCGGGCCGGAAGTCTTCTTGAACATCAGCGCTGCTCTGCGGGGGCGGGCGCGACGGCGTGAACCTGGATGCGCTGGGCGTCAGCCGCAACCAGAACACCTTGCGGCATGTAGATGGCGCTGAGTTGCTGCACGGCGTCCTGCAGATCGGTGGTGCGGATCTGGCCGACGGGCTGGTAGAGCGTGAAGTCGGAACCCAGCTGATAGTTGAGCTGGCGCCCGCTGTCGGCGGCCCAGCGCCGAAGCATGGCCTGCAGGGTGGCGTCCAGGGGCGAGGCGTAGAAGGTGTAAGCCGCCGCCAGTGGAATCTCGGTCGGTGCGTTCTGGAACCGATTGACCGGTGTCCATGCGCCGCCGAAGTCCTTCGGCGCCGGAGCACCGCAGGCTGCGAGGGCGGCAGACGCGAACAGCATGGCCGCGAGCCGGACGGCACGCGGGTGTGTCTTGAGAACACTCACTTGATTACACTCCCTTTGCGAATCCTGACCAAATGTCAATACGATTTGCCTGTATTTTTTGTAACTAACCGCTTAAGCATACCGCCTGGAAATGGATCGCGGCAGGTTTTTTAAGTGGAATGTGTGCAATATCGGGGCAAGCGCCCGGTCGTAGCGTTCGGTGATACTTCCGCTGGCGCGCCTTGCCGCGGCGCATTCGATGTGGCAAGTGCAGGTCCGGCCGTCCGGTTTGAGGTATCGTCGCGAGCTGTCCCAGCAGCCGGCGAAGCCGGCATGCCCGAGTGGTGAAATAGGTAGACACAAGGGACTTGAAGTGAATTTGAGCCCTCCGCCCGGGAAACTGCGGAGGTGTAGCCCGTCAAAGTCGGCGAACGCCCTGGTGCCGCGAGCACCGAGCCAACGCCGAGCCAAGCCCGCAATTGCGCGCTTCATTCAAGATGAAGGCGCTGCGTGGAAGGTGTAGAGAGCAGACGGCGGGCGCCTAAGGCAAGGTCGATTGCAAAATGGACCAGGCTATGGCGAAGGCGTGCTCCAGACCACGAACGGCAGCTGGCCCGGCTAGGGCTGGCCCCGCCGGCGGCGAAAGCCGAAGTGGCAAGAAAATCCCTCGACTTCGCGGTCGTGCCGGTTCGATTCCGGCCTCGGGCACCATCTTGCCGGCGCAGCGCGCGGGCCATGCGCAGCCGTGGCCGACTTGCGTCGTATCATGCTCACCAGCGACACGGCAAGGCCCGCGTTTCAGGGAGAGTGGCTCGATTAGAATCATCGGCTTTTCTTTACTGACTGGGGCGTTTCGGCTCAGGGCCCGCAAGCTCGACTTTTCGGGGCGGCTTCGAGGGTCGGGCTGGGTCACCGCAACACAGACAAAGGGAGCACGACATGTCCCGCTATAACGCTCCATTCGAAATCCATGTGCACGGCGACATTCCGCTGCGCACCGACGTCAACTTCTCGCAGATCCAGGAAGCGCTCAAACCCTTGTGGGCCTATGCCGGCGCCAAGTCGCTGGCCGACGGCGCGGCCAGCAGCTACGAAGAAGAGCCCGGCATCCGCTTCGACCAGAAAGAGCACGTGTTGCAGATGTGCTGGACCGTGGCGGGCGACGAAGACTTCCGCCATGCCCTCGACGAGATGTGCATGGGCATCAACGAACTGGCCGAGCAGGGCGCCGCCATCGAAGTCACCTTCTACGACACCGACTACGACGAGGAAGAGGGCGACCCCAACGAGGAGTCGCGCGACGACTTCCTCATGCTCTTCGTCGGCCCCAATCCGGCTGCCATCATGCAGGTGCAGCGCGACCTGCTGGTGGAAGACGTGGTGAACCTGATGGAGCGCCACTTCGAAGGCGCCGAACTGGGCGGCGTGGTGGCCGAGATCGACAAGCTCTTCTCCGACCGCTTCGACGCACTGGTCAACTCGCTGGAAATCGGCAAGCCGCCGCGTGGCAGCGGCGGCAGCGGTGGTGCCGGTGGCGGCACGCACGGCGGCGGCCGCCGGCCACGCCACCTGCACTGAGCGCGCACGCACCCGCCAGGCCCCGGGCGGCTCGCTGCGCGCGCCGGCGCGCGCACAACAACAAATAGTGCAACGGGGCTCGGCTATGCTCCCGGCAAACCTTGTTTCCTGGAGGCGCCGTTGGCCCTGTTTCCCGAGTCTGCCCTGCAAGCCGGCGTGCGCAAGCGCGAGGTGTTCGGATGGGCCATGTACGACTTCGCCAACTCCGGCTACACCACGGTGGTCATCACCGCGGTGTTCGCCGCCTACTTCGTGGGCGGCCTGGCCAAGGGCGCGGCCTGGGGGCCGCTCGCCTGGACGATTGCGCTGAGCATCTCCTACGCCATCGTCATGTTCACCATGCCGGCCATCGGGGCCTGGGCCGACCAGCATGCGGCCAAGAAGCGGCTTCTGATGCTGTCCACCGCCGGCTGCGTGCTTTCCACCGCGGCGCTGGCCATCACCCCCGGCATGGCGGGCACCGCGGGTGGCATTGCGCTGGCCATGCTGGTCATCGTCATCTCCAACACCTTCTACTCCTACGGCGAATCGCTCACCGGCGCCTTCCTGCCCGAACTGGCGACGTCGGAGGGCATGGGCAAGGTCAGCGGCTGGGGCTGGGGCTTCGGGTACGTGGGCGGCATGCTGACCCTGGGCATCTGCCTGGCGTACGTTCTGTGGGCGCAGGCCAGGGGCCTGCCTGCCGCGCATTTCGTGCCGGTGACCATGCTGGTCACTGCCGGCATCTACGCCGCTGCGTCGTGCGTGACCTTCTCCTTGCTGCCCGAGCGCGCCCAGCCGCAGCCAGCGCGTGGCGAGGGCAGTGCCTGGCAGCGCCTGCGCAAGACATTCGGCGAGGCCAGGTCGCATCGCGACTTCATGTGGCTGCTGGCTTGCACCGTGTGCTACCAGGGCGGCGTGGCCGTGGCGATCACGCTGGCGGCGATCTATGCCGAGCAGGTCATCGGCTTCGTGCCGCACGAGACCATGGTGCTGATCTTCGTGCTCAACATCGCGGCGGCGCTGGGCGCCTTCGGCTTCGGCTACGTGCAGGACAGCATCGGCCATCGGCTGGCACTGGCGCTGACGCTGGTTGCATGGATTGCCGTGTGCCTTGTTGCGGCAACGGCCACGAGCAAGGGGCAGTTCTGGGTGGCCGCCACCATCGCGGGGCTGGCCATGGGCTCGAGCCAATCCGCGGGCCGCGCAATGGCGGGCGTGCTGGCGCCGCCGCGGCAACTGGCCGAGTTCTTCGGCTTGTGGAGCTTTGCCACGCGGCTGGCCAGCATCGTGGGTCCGATGGGCTTCGGCCTGATCACCTGGGCTACCGGCGGCAACCAGCGCATTGCGATCCTGGCCACCACCGGCCTGTTCGTGGCGGGCATTGCGCTGCTGCTGCCCATCGACATGCGCCGCGGCCGCACCGTCGCGCTGGCCGCCTAGGGACGAGCCTCAGTTCGGGCTGGCGGCCCGGTACTGGCGGCCGTCGAAGCGCAGCGTGCTTTCGGTGAAGCGGGGCAGCTCGCTGCTTTCCACGCACTCGTCGCCCTGCAGTTCGTTGACCGAACTCGTCGCGGTCTGGCGCACCTGCAGGTCGGCCATGCCCTTGCTGCCATCGGCCATTGTCGAGTGCACGACCGACAGTTGGCGCTCCTGCTTTTCGAAGTGGCCGGCGCAGCCGGGCCCCCAGTGGCCGCGCTCGCGGCGCGTCTCGAACTCGTCCAGCAGCAGGTGCAGCTGATTGCCGTGGTCCAGCCCGTACAGCGACAGCGTTTCGCTCGATGCCGGCTGGCCAGCGGCCATGCTGCGCCGGTAGATGCGCAAGCCGAAGCTCTGCGACAGCGCGGACAGCCGGTAGCGGGCCGTATCGAACTCGATGTCGCTCACGGCCATGGCATCGCTGCCCCTGCTGGGCACGGTCTGCCGCTGGCGGGCGAGGATGGTGCTGTGCTCGCTGTTGCCGTTGTCCGGCTGTTGCACCACGAGAATGTCCAGGTCCAGCGTGCCGGGCGCGGCGCCCTGTGTCGGCAGCACGACCACGCTGCGGCCGAGGTGCCCGTGCCACGCATGGCAGACAGTCAGTTCGTGAATCAGCTGGCGCTGCGTTCCGAGTTTTTCATGCAGGCGTTCGGCCAGGCCGCTCTGGCATGCGGCGTTCGCACAAGCGTGCAGCGCGACCAGGAAAACAAAAAGGGCCGCGCGCTGCATCAAGCGGGCTTTCAGCGCAGCGCCGCAGCCTCGGCCGAGGGCAGCCAGCGCGCCGCCGCGGCGTCCAGCGCCGACGCGTTGCCGCTGGTCAGCAACTGCAGCGAACCGGCGGACCCGTTGCCGGCAAGCTGGCCCTTGGCTGCCAGCAGGCGCCGCGTCTGCTGCGCCACCGGCTGCCCTGTCTCGATCAGCCGCACTTGCGCGCCGGCAAGGCGCTGCAGGTCGGCAGCGATGAAAGGGTAATGCGTGCAACCCAGCACCAGGGTGTCGATCTCCTGCAGCTGATGGCCGAAGCGGCCGATGTCGCCGACGTACCGTGCCGCCAGCGACTGGATGGCGGCCTCGTCCAGCCTCTCGATGGCGCCGGCCAGGCCGTCGCACGGCATGAGGCTGAAGCGTACGCTGTCGGTCTTCAGGCTGTCGTGCAAGGCCTTGAACTTGCCGCTGGCCAGCGTGCCGCGCGTGGCCAGCACGCCGACGTGGCCGGTGCGCGTGGCCGCGGCGGCCGGTTTGAGTGCCGGCTCCACGCCCACGATGGGCAAGCCGGGGTAGGCGCTGCGCAGCAGGCCGATGCCTGCCGCGGTGGCCGTGTTGCAGGCCACCACCAGCGCCTTGATGTGGTGCTCTTCGACCAGCTGGCGCGCAATGCCCAGCGTGCGCTCGATCACGAAGGCATCGCCGCGCTCGCCATAGGGCGCATGCGCCGCGTCGGAGAAATAGACGAAGCGCTCGCCCGGCAGCTCGGCCTGCAGTGCAGACAGCACGCTCAGGCCGCCGACGCCGCTGTCGAATACGCCGATGGGCGAGTCGCTACTCATGCGCAAGTGCTTTCAGGCGCGGCCGCGTTGGCGGCGGCCGCCTGCAGGCTCAGGCAGCTTCCAGCGCAATGCCCTTGAACTCGCCGCTGGCGATGCGCTTGCTCCACTCGGCCGGGCCGGTGATGTGCGCGCTGGTGCCGCCGGCGTCCACCGCCACGGTAACGGGCATGTCGACCACGTCGAATTCGTAGATGGCTTCCATGCCCAGGTCCTCGAAGCCGACCACCTTGGCGTTCTTGATGGCCTTGCTCACCAGGTAGGCGGCGCCGCCCACGGCCATGAGGTAGGCGCTCTTGTGCTTCTTGATGGCTTCGATGGCGACCGGGCCGCGCTCGGCCTTGCCGATCATGGCGATCAGGCCGGTCTGTGCCAGCATCATCTCGGTGAAGCCGTCCATGCGAGTGGCGGTGGTGGGGCC
>JAFECZ010000130.1 GCA_018241905.1 Pseudomonadota bacterium | reverse complement strand
GATGAGCGAGCCGCCCTCCATCGACAAGGGCGAGGTCACCGACAAGGGCTCCATCAACCAGCGCGCCGTGCTGCACCACCGCGCGGCCATGGTCCAGGCACTGCACGACGGCAGCCTGCCTTTCACCATCCTGCCGCGCACCTGAGCCATTCACTCCAACAAGGAACCGAACATGAAGATCGAAGGACAAGCCGCCCTCGTCACCGGCGGCGCATCGGGCCTGGGCGAAGCCACCGCGCGCGAACTCGCTCGGCTGGGCGCCAAGGTGGCCGTGCTGGACCGCAATGCCGAGCTGGCCGAGAAAGTGGCCAAGGACATCGGCGGCGTGGCCTGCGGCTGCGACATCACCGACGCGGCCAGCACCATGGCCGCGCTGGAGAAGGCGGCGGCAGCGCACGGCCCGGCACGCATCCTGATGAACATCGCCGGCATCGGCACCGCCAAGCGCATCGTCGGCAAGGACGGCAACCCCGCGCCGCTGGAAGACTTCCAGCGCGTGGTGAACGTGAACCTGGTGGGCGCCTACAACGTCAGCCGCCTGTTCGCCGCCGCCTGCGCCAGGCTCGAGCCCAACGAAGGCGGCGAGCGCGGCACCATCCTGTTCACCGCTTCGGTCGCCGCCTTCGACGGCCAGGTGGGCCAGCAGGCCTACAGCGCATCCAAGGGCGGGCTGGTGGGCATGACGCTGCCCATGGCGCGCGACCTGGCGCAGCACGGCATCCGCGTGTGCACGATCGCGCCGGGCCTCTTTGCAACGCCGCTGCTGCTGGAGCTGCCCGAGGCTGTGCAGCAGTCGCTGGCCGCGTCCATTCCCTTCCCGCCGCGCCTTGGCAAGCCCTCGGAATTCGCGGAGCTGGCCTGCCACTTCGTGACCAACGCGCATCTCAACGGCGAAGTGATTCGCCTCGATGGCGCGCTGCGCATGGCGCCTCGCTGATTCCCCCTCGCCTTTCCAAACCAAGAAGACTGGAGACAACCATGAAGTTCAAGAAGACGATGCTTGCCAGCCTGTTCGCGCTGGCCTTGGCCGGCGCGGCGCATGCCGACATCACCGTGGGCGTGGTGCAGCCGCTCACCGGCCCGGCCTCTGGCCTGGGCATTCCGGTGAAGAACGCCATCATGATCTGGCCCAAGACCGTGGCCGGCCAGAACATCAAGCTGGTGGTGCTGGACGACGCCAGCGACCCGACCGCCGGCGTGAAGGCCGCGCAGCGCCTGGTGACCGAGGACAAGGTGGACCTGATCGTCGGCTCCTCCGCCACGCCGGTGGCCATCCCGATGGCCGACGTCACGGCCGAGGCCGCGACGCCGCAGCTGGCCACCTCGCCGGCCGCGCTGCCGCCGGGCAAGGACAAGTGGTTCTTCCGCCTTCCGCAATCGAACAACGTGATGGCCTACGCGGTAGCCCAGCACATGAAGAAGCAGGGCGTGAAGACCATCGGCTTCCTGGGCTACACCGATGCCTACGGCGAGCTGTGGCTCAAGGCCATCACCGAAGAAGCCGCCAAGAACGGCTTCAAGATCGTGGCCACCGAACGCTTTGCCCGTGCCGACACCAGCGTGACGGCGCAGGCGCTCAAGCTCACCTCGGCCAACCCGGACGCGATCCTCATCGTGGCATCGGGCAGCGGTGCGGGCATGCCGCAGAAGGCGATCATGGAGCGCGGCTTCAAGGGCAAGGTCTACCAGACGCATGCCGCCGCCACGCCCGACCTGATGCGCACCGCCGGCAAGGATGCCGAAGGCGCCTTCGTGGTCTCCGGCCCGGCCATGCTGGGTGCGCAGTTGCCCGACAGCAACCCGTCGAAGAAGGCCTCGCTGGCCTTCCTGGAGGACTACGCCAAGGCCTACGGCGCGAACACGGCCAACCAGTTCGCCGGCCATGGCGCCGATGCCTACACCCTGCTGGAAAAGGCCGTGCCGGTGGCGCTGAAGAAGGCGCAGCCGGGCACGCCCGAGTTCCGCGCCGCACTGCGCGACGCGTTCGAAGGCATGGGCCGCACCGTGATTTCGCACGGCGTGCTCGACTGGACCGCGCAAGACCACTGGGGCTACACCAACGAGACCGGCGTGATGATGCAGGTGGTCGACGGCAAGTTCAAGGTAATCCAGTAACCCGCGCGAACCGCCCTGCCCTTATGGACTTCTCGATTGCCAGCATCCTGCTGCTGGACGGACTCACCAACGGCGCGATCTATGCCCTCCTGGGCATGTGCCTCGTGCTGGTGTTCACGGTGACCCGCATCATCTTCATTCCGCAGGGCGAGTTCGTCGCCTATGGCGCGCTCACGCTCGCCATCTTCCAGACCGGCCAGGTGCCCGGCACGGTGTGGCTGCTGCTCATCCTGGCGGCCGTGGCCGCGCTGATGGACCTGGTGGCCGTGTGGCGGCATCGCCGCCGTGCGGCACCGGCCTTTCTTGCAGCGCTGCGCACCTTCGTTCCGTCGGCGGTGGTGGCCGGCATCTCGGCATGGGCCGCGCCGCGCGGGCTGCCGCTGCTGGCGCAGGCACTGCTCACGCTGGGCATCGTCACCTGCTTCGGGCCGCTGGTGTATC
Organism: Pseudomonadota bacterium; assembly: GCA_018241905.1. Classification (GTDB taxonomy): domain Bacteria; phylum Pseudomonadota; class Gammaproteobacteria; order Burkholderiales; family Burkholderiaceae_C; genus Variovorax. The sequence continues at coordinate 9,049 of JAFECZ010000130.1, read as the reverse complement.
GCGTGGCCTACCAGTCGCTGGCTGGTGCCAGCACGCTGGTGCTGCTGATCGTGTCGGTCGGCGTGCACTTCGCGATGACCGGGCTGGGCCTTCTCTTCTTCGGCGCCGAAGGCTTTCGCAACCCGCCGTTCTGGGACGCGCGCATGGCGCTGGGCCCGCTGAACATCAGCGGCCAGGCGCTGGTGATCTTCGGCATGTCGGCCGTGCTCATCGTGGCGCTATGGCTGTTCTTCGAGCGCACGCTGTACGGCAAGGCGCTGCGTGCCACGGCGGTCAACCGGCTGGGCGCGCGGCTGATGGGCATCTCCACCAACGGCGCGGGGCAGCTCACCTTTGCGCTGGCTGCTTTCATCGGCGGGTTGTCGGGCCTGCTGATCGGGCCGACCACCACCATCTTCTACGACTCGGGCTTCCTGATCGGACTCAAGGGCTTCGTCGCGGCGGTGATCGCGGGGCTGGCCAGCTACCCGGGTGCGCTCATCGGTGCGCTGTCGGTGGGGGCCATCGAGGCCTTCGGCTCCTTCTGGGCCAGTTCGTTCAAGGAAGTGATCGTGTTCACCATCATCCTGCCGGTGCTGCTGTGGCGCTCGCTGGCCTCGGGCCACTCCGACGAGGAACACTGAAATGAGCGCCGTCATCTCCAACACCCCTGCCGTGCAATCCACCGAAGCAAAGGGCAGCCCGCTGCGCCGCTGGGGCCCGTGGGTGCTGATTGCACTGCTGGCCGTGCTGCCCTTCCTGCCGGTCTCCGACTTCTGGATCATCCAGCTCATCTACATCGGCCTGTATGCGCTGCCGGTGCTGGGGCTGGTGTTGCTCACCGGCGTGGCCGGGCTCACCTCCTTCGGGCAGGCCGCCTTCGTGGGCATCGGCGCCTACACCACGGCCTATCTCACGGTGAACACCGGGCTGTCGCCCTGGCTCACGCTTTTCATCGGCCTGGCGCTCACCGGCGTCAGCGCCTTCGTCATCGGCGCGATCACGCTGCGCATGTCGGGGCACTACCTGCCGCTGGCCACCATCGCCTGGGCGCTGTCGCTGTACTACCTCATGGGCAACCTCGAGGCGCTGGGCAAGTACGACGGCATCCTGGGTGTGAAGGGGCTCAGCGCCTTCGGCTTCGAGATCGGCCAGCGCCGCGTGTTCTACGCGCTGGTGTGGATCTTCGTGATCGCTGCCTCCTTCGCGCTGATCCGCCTGCTGGATTCGCGCAGCGGCCGCGCCGTGCGCTCGCTGGCGCGCGGCTCGCAGATGGCCGAGGCCATGGGCATCGACACCCTGCGCCACAAGATCGGCATCTTCGTGCTGGCGGCCATGCTGGCCTCGGTGTCGGGCTGGCTGTTCGCGCACTTCCAGCGCACGGTCAACCCCTCGCCCTTCGGCATCAAGATGGGCATCGAGTACCTGTTCATGGTGGTGCTGGGCGGCGCGGCGCATGTGTGGGGCGCCATGGCCGGCTCGGGCATCGTCAAGGTGCTGGAAGACCAGTTGCAGGTGCTGCTGCCCAAGCTGATCGGCACCGCCGGCAGCTACGAGGTGATCGTGTTCGGCATCCTGATCGTGCTGGTACTCAAGTACCTGCCCGACGGGCTGTGGGCCTTTGTAGACCGCCGCCTGCCGCGCGCGCCGCGCAAGGTCGACTGGCAGGATGCGGCGCCCCTGCCCACCCGTGCCAAGCCGGCAGCCGGCGAAGTGGTGCTGCAGGTCAAGGCCGTGCGCAAGGTCTTCGGCGGCCTGGTGGCGGTGAACGACATCAGCTTCGAGACGCGCGCCGGCCAGATCGTTGGCCTGATCGGCCCCAACGGTGCGGGCAAGTCCACCACCTTCAACCTGGTCACCGGCGTGCTGCGCCTGACGGGCGGCGAGGTGCGCTTTCGCGGCCAGCGCGTGGACGGCCTGCCCTCGCGCAAGATCGCGCAGCAAGGCATGTCGCGCACCTTCCAGCACGTGAAGCTGGTGCCCGAGATGACGGTGCTGGAAAACGTGGCGCTGGGCGCGCACCTGCGCGGCCACCGCGGTCCGGTGGCGGCCATGGCCCGGCTCAACGGCGCCGAAGAAAAGCAGCTCTTTGCCGAGGCGCAGCGCCAACTGCAGCGCGTGGGCATGGGCGATCTTCTGCACGAGCAGGCCGGCAACCTGGCCATGGGCCAGCAGCGCCTGCTGGAGATTGCGCGCGCCCTGTGCGCCGACCCCGCCTTGCTGCTGCTGGACGAGCCCGCAGCCGGCCTGCGCCACAAGGAAAAGCAGGCGCTGGCCGAAGTGCTTCGCAGCCTGCGCGCCGAAGGCATGAGCATCCTGCTGGTGGAGCACGACATGGGCCTGGTGATGGACGTGTGCGACCACATCGTGGTGATGGAATTCGGCACGCACTTGATGGAAGGCACGCCGGCCGAGGTACAGCAAAGCGAGAAGGTGCGCGCCGCCTATCTCGGCACGGAACATTGACCCACCCCCAGGCTACCCTGCATCGCAGGTCCGCCAACCCCCTCGACACCTCCTCATGTCATCCCTCCTGACTGTCCACGACCTGCACGCCGGCTACGGCCGCGCCGAGGTGCTGCATGGCATCGCCATCGACGCGCCCGAAGGCAGCGTCATCACCGTCATCGGCCCCAACGGCGCCGGCAAGTCCACGCTGCTCAACGCGCTGATGGGCGTGCTGCCCGCACGCGGCAACATCGAATTCATGGGCCAGCCCATCGGCGAATTCACGCTCGAGGAACGCGTGATGCTCGGCATGGCCCTGGTGCCCGAGAAGCGCGAGCTCTTCGGCACCATGCCGGTGGAAGACAACCTGGTGCTCGGCGCCTTTCGCCAGGTGCGCCTTCGCAACTCCCGCTGGCGCGAGCAGCTCGATGCGGTGTACGAACTCTTTCCGCGCCTGAAGGAGCGCCGCACGCAGCAGGCCGGCACGCTTTCGGGCGGCGAGCGGCAGATGCTGGCCGTCGGCCGCGCGCTGATGTCGCGCCCCAGGCTGCTGATGCTCGACGAGCCCAGCCTGGGCCTGGCGCCGCTGGTGGTGCAGGAGATCTTCCGCACCGTCAGCGCACTGCGCGCCACCGGCGTGACCATCCTGCTGGTGGAGCAGAACGCCCGCGCCGCGCTCGAAGTGGCCGACCACGGTTATGTGCTCGAAATGGGCAGCGTGAGCCTGGAAGGGCCGGCACGCGAACTGGCCGGCGACGCGCGGGTCATCGACACCTACCTGGGCGCGGCACGCGCAGCCGCCACCGCATGAACTACCGGCCCATTCCCGACGACATCCGCTTCCTGCAGCAAGAAGTGCTGCAGGCCGGCGCCGCGCTGCGTTCGCTCCCCGCCTTCGCCGAAGTCGACGACGCCCTGTCGACCCAGTTGCTGGAAGAAGCCGGGCGCTTCGTCGGCGAGGTCATCGCGCCGCTCAACCGCAGCGGCGACGAAACCGGCGCGCAATGGAACGATGGCGAAGTCCGCATGCCGCCGGGCTTTCGCGAGGCCTACCAGGCCTTCGTCGAAGCCGGCTGGCCCGCCCTCTCGGCACAGGCCGAGGACGGCGGCCAGGGCCTGCCGTGCGCGCTCGACGCGGTCCTGTACGAATGGCTCAGCGCCGCCAACCATGGCTTCACCATGGCGCCGGGCCTGCTGCATGGCGCCTACGAATGCATCCGCCACCACGGCAGCGACGAGCTGCGTGCGCGCTACCTGGCAAACATTGCCAGCGGCCGCTGGCTCGCCACCATGTGCCTCACCGAAGCGCACGCCGGCAGCGACCTCGGCCTGGTGCGCACGCGCGCCGTGCCGCAGGCCGACGGCACGCAGCGCGTGACGGGCGAGAAGATCTTCATCTCCGGCGGCGAGCACGACCTGAGCGACAACATCGTGCACCTGGTGCTGGTGCGCCAGCCCGATGCGCCGCCCGGCCCCAAGGGGCTGTCGCTCGTTCTGGTGCCCAAGGTGCTGCCGGACGGCACGCGCAACACGGTGCGCTGCGAACGCATCGAGGAAAAAATGGGCCTGCATGCCAGCCCCACCTGCGTGATGCACTTCGACGACGCCGCCGGCTGGCTGGTCGGCGAAGCGGGCAGGGGCCTGGCCGCCATGTTCGTCATGATGAATTCGGCCCGCCTGCATGTCGCACTGCAAGGCATCGGCCTGCTCGACGCCGCCTGGCAAAAGGCCGATGCCTATGCGCGCGAGCGCCGGCAGATGCGCGCGCCGGTGCGGCCCGCATCGCGCGGCGAGAACGACGCGGCCGACTTCATCGCCGAGCACCCGGCCATGCGCCGCATCCTCCACACGCAGCGCAGCTGGGTCGACGGCGCACGCCTCATCGCCTACCGCACCGCCGTTCAACTGGACGTCGCCCGGCATGCGCAGGACAAGGCGCGGCGCGAGAAGGCCGAGCGCTGGTGCAGCTTCGTCACGCCTGTGCTCAAGGCCGCCTGCACGCAGCAGGCCTTCCATGGCGCCAGCGAGTGCCTGCAGGTCTTCGGCGGGCACGGCTATGTGCGCGAGTGGGGCATCGAGCAGGTGCTGCGCGATGCGCGCGTGACCATGATCTACGAGGGCACCAACGAGATCCAGGCCATCGACCTGCTGGTGCGCAAGGTGCTGCCCGATGCCGGCGCCGGCTTTGCCGCCTGCCTGCTCGAGCTGCGCGACGAGCTCGACGCCTCGAGAGACAACGAGGCCGACGCGCAGCGCCGCATGGCCCAGTTGCGCTACCTGGGCACAACCGTTGCGCTGGCCGCCCAGGCCGATCCGCAGTTGCCCTACGAGGTGGCCGACGACTACCTGCGCGTGGCCATGCTCACGCTGATGGCCTGGGCCTGGGCCCGCATCGAACGGGCCGCTCCGCCCGGCGATGCGCGCTGGGCCGCACCGGCGGCCGCCTTCCGCCGCTGGCTGTTGCCCGAGTTCGACATGCGCCTGGGCCTGGTCAAGCGCGCCTGCGAAAGTGTGGCGGCCCCACGCTGAAAGGCGTTAGGCTCACTTGCCATGACACGAGACAGCAAGAGCACGAAATCAGCAGCCAAGGGCACGGACAAGCCCGCCCACCCCGCGCCGCGCGGCAGCGAGCGGCTGGACAACGGCTTTCTCGAAACCCTGGTGGGCTACAACGCGCGGCGCGCCTGGTCGCAGATCAGCACGGTGTTCTCCGACCGCATGGCGCCCTACGGCCTCAAGCAGGTGGACTTCTCGGTGCTGTCGCTGCTGGCGCACAACCCAGGCGCCACCTCGCGCCAGCTGTGCGCCACGCTGGACATCCTGCCGCCCAACCTGGTGAACCTCATCGCCGCGCTGGACAGCCGCGGGCTCATCGAGCGCAGGCCCCATCCGCGCGACGGCCGGGCCGTGGGACTGCACCTCACGAGCGCCGGCGAGAAGCTCACCCGCGAGGCCGAGCAGGCGGTGCAGCAGGCGGAACTGGACGCCAGCGCGAAGCTGAGTTCGCGCGAGCGTGAAACGCTGATTCGCCTATTGCAAAGACTGTATCTTTAGCGCTACTCAGCGCAGCGACTGACCTTGCGAGATACATACGGCAGACCATGTCGGGCCGTATAGTGGCTTTCATGATTCATTACTTCCAGAGCGCAAGGGAACGTGAACCCTATGCCATGCGCTTTGGGGTTGCCTTTCAACCTGGCCCGCAGCAAACCGTGCGTCCCGGCGAATCGGGCATCTTCGTACGGCGACCGCGCGCGGACCATCCAGGCAGCCTCAAGCCCATGAGCCCGTTCGAGGCGGTCACGGGCCGCTGGGGACTGATCCCGCTGTTTTCCAAGGACGGTGAGGACCCACTCTTCGAGGCCGCGGCCGAGACCGCTGCGGGCGAGCGCAACTACCTGCAGCCCTGGAAGCGCGGCCACCGCTGCGTGGTGCTGGCCGATTCGCTGTTCATCGAAGGCAAGAACGGTCCCGGCAGCGTGCAGCAGCTCAGCCGCGCCGACGGCACCGTGCTGGCCGTGGCGGGCTTGTGGAACGGCTGGCGCTCGCCGCAAGGCCAGTGCGTGGAGAGCTTCTCGATCCTCACCGTGCGCTGCGAAGGCGGCCTGCGCCACCCCGCCCTGCTGCACGACGCCTGGCTGGAAGACTGGCTGGCCTGCCCGGTGGAAGAAACCACCGCCTTCCTTCGGCCCTACTCGCCCGAATCGGAACTGGTGCGGCGCGAGATTTCAGGCGTCTGAGCGCAGCTCAGTTGTCCCGCACATCGGCCACCGGATTGCTGCCGAAGTCGGCGCGGTCCAGGTAGGCCAGAACGCGTGCACCGGCCGCAGCCGGCGTGGCCAGCATCCCTTCGGTCTGCATGCGGGTGAAGCGCTCGCGGTCGGGGAACTTGGCCGGATCGCCGCCGCGCAACTGCACCTGCATGTCGGTGTCGATCACGCCCGGCGCCAGCGACACCACGCGCGCGCCGTGCGGCAAATGGGCCTCTTCCAGGGCGAGTGCGCGCGAGAAGTGGTCCATGCCCGCCTTGGCGGCGCAGTACGGTGCCTGGCTGGCCATGGCATTGCGGCCCAGGCCCGACGAGATGTTGAGCACCTTGCGCTTGGCTTTCGTCCAGCCCTGGGTGGCCTTGAGGAAGGCGCTGGCCAACAGCATGGGCGCCTCCAGCCCCACGCGCAGGGCGCGCGCCAGGTCCGGCAGTTCGGCATCCGACAAGGGGGCAGGCCGCGCGATCACGCCGGCGTTGTTGATCAGCGTGGCACTGGCGAAGCGGCCCGCCGCCACGCCACCCAGCCACTTCGCCAACTCGGCCGCGGCCGGGGCGGCATCGTCCAGGTCGTGCGCCCACTGCTGCAGCGAACTGCCCTCGCCCACGGGCGCCGACGCCAGTTCGGCCGAGGTGCCGCGCGAAATGCAGATCACCGTGTGGCCGGGCCGGGCCAGCAGCTGCTCGGCCATGGCGCGGCCCATGCCGCGCGAAGCGCCGGTGATGACGACGAGGTGCTGTGCTGTGATCGCAGAAGAGTTGGCCATGCTTGCAGTCGTTTGGAAGGATGAAGAAAGAGTCAGCCCGCGAAGAAGCCGTCCCACACCAGCTTCAAGCCGGCCAGGAGCATGCCCGCGTACACGAACAGGTAGAAGGTCTTGGCGTCGATGCGGCGCGCAATGCGTACGCCCAGCCACACGCCGATGGGCGCCACCGGCATCAGCATGAGCGAAGTGGCCATGTTGCGTGTGTCCAGCAGGCCCAGCCACGCGTAGGGAATCCACTTGCTCAGGTTCACCACGAAGAAGAAGTAGGCCACCGTGGCCGTGAAGGCAATGGGCGGCAGCCGCAACGGAATGAGGTACGCATTGAGCGGCGGCCCGCCCGCATGCGAGATGAAGCTGGTGAAGCCCGAGGCCACCGTCAGCACCGCGCCGACCTCGCGCCGGGGCAGCGGGTCGTTCGGCTTGGGCGGGAACATCAGGCGCTGCGCCAGGAACACGAGGGTGAACACGCCCACGATGCCCGCCACCGCAGCAGGCGACAGCAGCCGGAACAGCAAGGTACCCGCCACGATGCCCACCAGGCCGAAGGGAACGAGAAACTTCAGCAGCCGAAAGTCCACGTCGCGCCGGAAGGCCGCCAGGCCCAGCACGTCCATCACGAACAGCAGCGGCATGAGGATGGCGGCGGCATCGGGCACCGGCACGGCCAGCGCCATCAGGGGCACCGCCAGCGAGCCGAAGCCGGCGCCGAAGCCGCTCTTGCTGATGCCCAGCAGCAGCACGGCAGGCACCGCAACCATGTAGAAGTGGGCGCTGGTGATAACGGGGAGCGTCAAGGGCAGGAAGAGCCGGCGCAGGCGGCGGGGTCAATTGGCAAAGGCGACATTGTGGCGGGGCGCCACAATTCCTGCCGAGCGCCCTTCGCAACACCCTTCGCAACACCGCCATGCAGATCTTCGACGCCGCCGCAACCCGCACGCCACTTGGCTTCGAACGGCTGGTGCCCGCATTGAAGGAAGCCTTTGCCGGCCGCGTGAGCGTGCCGGCGCGCCACGTGCACCAGGTACAGGTGGGGCAGGACGCCGGCACGGTGCTGATCATGCCGGCGTGGAGCGAGGCGGGCTTCATGGGCATCAAGACGGTGAACATCTGGCCCGGCAACGGCGCGCGCGGGTTGCCGGGGCTGCACGCCAACTACCTGCTGTACGACGCCCGCACGGGCGTGCCGCTGGCGCTGATGGATGGCGACGAGATCACTTCGCGCCGCACCGCGGCGGCGGCGGCACTGGGCGCATCCTTTCTCGCCCGCGGCGACGCGCGGCGCCTGCTGGTGCTGGGCACCGGACGCGTGGCGCGCCTGCTGCCCGCCGCCATGCGCCAGGTGCGGCCCGGCATCGACGAAGTGATGGTGTGGAACCACCGGCCCGAGAGTGCGCAACGCATGGCCCAGACCTGGCAAGCAGAAGAAGGCCTGAACGCGAGCGCAGTGGCCGACCTCGAGCAGGCCGTGCGCCGCGCCGACATCGTGAGCTGCGCCACCCTCTCCACCGAGCCCCTGGTACACGGGGAATGGCTCGCCGAGGGCTCGCACCTGGACCTCATCGGCAGCTTCACGCCGCAGATGCGCGAAGCCGCCCCCGACTGCTTCGGGCCGGGTGCGCGCACCTTCGTCGACACGGAAGAGGCCTTGAAGAAATCGGGCGACCTGCTGGATGCGATGGCCTGCGGCCAGCTGCGCCAGGATGCGGTGCAGGCCACGCTCTTCCAGTTGTGCAGGGGCGAGCGCAGCGGCCGCACCGGCGCTGGTGAACGCACCGTCTTCAAGGCCGTGGGCAACGCGCTGGAAGACCTGGCCGCCGCCACGCTGGTCTGGCAGGCACAGGGGATAAGTCGCAGCACGTAGACTCGCCGCTTTGCCTCTCTCCTCGTGCCTCGCGTGATGCGCACCCACTTCCCCCACTGTCTCCCATGAGCCTCCTCAGCTGGATCTTCGTGCTGGCCGCCAGCTACGCCGTGCTCAATGCCTTCGAGCAGCGCCGCCGCATCGCGCTGCTCGGCAGCGTGCTGCGCAACTACCAGATCGAGCGCCTGATGGAGCAGCTGATGGAAGGCTACCTGCGCTGGCTCGACG